>NZ_VTTK01000012.1:0-183461 GCF_008365135.1 Azospirillum sp. Sh1
CGCGGGGTGGAGCAGCCCGGTAGCTCGTCAGGCTCATAACCTGAAGGCCGCAGGTTCAAATCCTGCCCCCGCAACCAAATCAGAAAAAAGCCCGCCTCCGTCCGGAGCGCGGGCTTTTTGCTGTCCGCATTTTTCTGGCCGGGGGGCGTGATGTCCGGCTGATCCGCTTGTCTAGAAACACGGGTGCCACTTGCCGGCCCCGTCCAGGACAAGGACCGTGATGCCGTCGATGCTCGATTGCCTGATCGTCGGCGGTGGTCCCGCCGGGCTGACCGCCGCCATCTACCTCGCGCGCTATCGCCGAAAGGCCCTGGTCGTGGACGAGGCGAAGAGTCGCTGCGCCTGGATTCCGAACTCCCACAATCTTGCCGGGTTCACCGGCGGCATCCGCGGCACCGACCTGTTGGCCCGCATCCGCGCCCAGGCCGAAAGCTACGGTGCCTGCATCGAGGCGGGGTCGGTTGCGACGCTGGAGCGGCTGCCGGGCGGTCGCGGCTTCCGTGCCGGCTTGGGCGATGGTAGAGAGATCGACACCGCTTCCGTGCTGCTCGCCACCGGCGTGATCGATGGCCAGCCACCGATGTCCCATCTCCATGAGGCGATGCAGCGCGGCCTGATCCGCGTCTGTCCGATCTGCGATGGGTATGAAGTGATCGACAGGCGCATCGCCGTTCTGGGGCACGGCGCTCAAGCGGTCGGCGAAGCCCGTTTCATCCGCACCTACAGCCCCTATGTCACCCTGCTAACGCTCGGCGAGCCGATGGTCCTACCGATGGAGGAGCGGGGCGAACTGGATGCCGCCGGCATCATGGTGATCGAAGAGCCGGTAACTGCCGTCGCCGCCGGCGAGGACATGAGCACCCGCCTGACCCTAGAGAACGGCCGCATCCTCGACTTCGACACGCTCTATTCCGCCCTCGGCATCACCGCCCGTTCGGGTTTGGCGGAGAGGCTCGGTGCCGCCATGAATGAGGACGGCCGCCTCGTCGTCGACCGGCACCAGTGCAGTTCCATTCCTGGCTTTTATGCCGCCGGCGATGTCGTTTCAACGCTGAACCAGATCGCCGTAGCCATGGGGGAGGCCGCCATGGCCGCTACCGCCATCCACAACGTTCTGCGGAATCGGGACTGAATGGCCGGCCGGGTCGGGCGGACGCCGACCTGACTCGTCGGTCAATGAACCTCCCGTTCGACGCGGGTCAGCAGGTCGGTGAAGAAGATGACCTCCTCCGGCGTCAGGCCCAGCTTGGCATGGCGGGGAAGGAACTGGGCAACCGGCCGGCCGCTTTCCCGCCCTTGCAGCACGCCGTCGCGGACCACCAGCGACTCCCGGACCAGATCGGCGGCGGACTCGTGGCAGCGCCCGCACCGCTCCTGAAAACGCGGTGCCGTGCTGGCTTGGGCGAGCAACATCTCGTACATCGGCTGAACGAGGTTTTCCGGCAGATGGTGGTTGTGCAGGAAGACCAGCAGATCGTCCTTGTGATGGACGCCCTGGAGCTTTCCATCGGTCACGGTCAGCGACCGTCGGGCGAAGGGGCCGGCATGACGGTGGCAGTCCCCGCAGGTCTGCTCCCAGAACCGGTGAAGATCGGTCGCGTTGCCAGAGGATGCCGGCAGAAGAGCTGCGAGCAGGAATGCCGCCGCGATTGCTCGTTTCATCTTGCGCCTCCCGGTGGAGTTGCAGGCTTGAAGGCAGCGATGTCCGGGCGGGCGCACCCGATCCATCGCCGACATCAGCCAAGGCTGACATCATTCCGGCCGGGTGGCGACCTGCGCCGATGGGACTGCGCCGTTTGTCACGACCCGCACCCCAGGCCCCGCGGTCATTGCGGTTGCGCCATGGGGGCGGCATGTCGTACCCATTTCGCCAGTTGCATCCACACGGATGCCCCCGCTTTGCATGCTTTTTGGGTGTGCGGGCAAGTTGCGAGCAGATGGCGAGCCCATGGCCAAGCGCAAGGTTTTCGACGATTTCGATCCGGCTCCGTCCGGTCCCTCCGTCTCCGAGACTCTGCGCGCGACGCGCATGGCGCACGGTTACGACCTGCGCGACGTCGCGACGATGCTGCGCATCCGCTATCCTTACCTGCTGGCGATCGAGGAAGGTCGGTACCAGGAACTGCCGGGCAGCACCTATGCCATCGGCTTCCTGCGCTCCTACGCCGAATGCCTGGGGCTGGACCCGGACATGGTCGTCACCCGCTACAAGGAGGAGGCGGCCGGCACCGTCCGCCGGCAGGAACTGTATCTGCCGACACCGGCGGCCGAAGGGCGCGCCTCCGGCGGAACTCTGCTGCTCGGCACGCTGGTGCTGGCCGGCATCGTCTATGGCGGCTGGTACTATCTGTCGGCCACCGACCGGTCGGTGGCCGATCTCGTGCCGGTCTTGCCGGACCGCTTGGTCTCGCTGCTGGACGGCGTGCCGGCCAAGCCGGCGGAACAGGCCCCGGACCAGTCCGCCGCCGCGCCGGGTCAGCCGGCAGCCGACCCCGCGGCGCCCACGCCGGTCATCGCATCCGCTCCGTCTTCGTCGACACCGGTCCCTCCCGCTGCGGTTCCGCCGTCCGCCGGCACCGCTCCCGTCGCGCCGTCCTCGTCCGCCGCTTCCCCAACCGCCGGCAATCCGCAGGCCGTCGCCTCGGCGCCGTCCGCGGCGCTGCCGCCGGGGCAGCCTGCCGCGAAATCTCCGACCGCGTCCGCGCCCGCTGCGGCAACCGCGGGGCAGGGCATCGTCAATGTACCGGCCCCGCCGGCGGAGGACGACGACGAGGCCTCGCCGCAGGACCCGACGCCGCTGAACGCCGCGACGGCGCCTCCGGCCGCGCCCGCTGCCCCGACGGCGACGGTGCCGGCCAACGGCAAGGTCTACGGCACGCTGAACACCAATGCGAAGCTGATCCTGAAGGCGACGCAGGACAGCTGGCTGCAGGTGCGCGACGGCGGCGACATCGTCTTCACCCGCGTCCTGAAGCCGGGCGACACCTTCCGCGTTCCCGACAAGCCCAACGTGAAGATCCGCACCGGCAATGCCGGCGGGCTGGTGGTGATGGCCGACGGCGGCGAAAGCCCGCCGCTGGGGTCCGTCGGGCAGGTTCTGCGCGACGTCACCATCGACGCCCACGGGGTGGTGCGGCGCTGACATACCGTTCGGGGCGCCGGTTTGGGGGCACCAGCCATGCATTGGTGGCGCCCCACCACCGTCCTCCCTTAAATCCGGGGCCTTAAATCCGGGGCCTTAAATCCGGGGCCTTGAATCCCGGGCGCCGGAGCGCACTTCTGGCCTGACGCCGGCTGCGCTAGGATGCGGCATCCGGTATTGCATTTCGCTGTCCAGAGGCTGACCTGAGATGACCGTGCGCGCCTACCGCCAGATCCTTCGCCGCAAATCGCGCCAGATTCGCGTCGGCAACGTGTTGGTCGGCGGGGACGCGCCGATTTCGGTCCAGACCATGACCAACACGCCGACCACCGACGTGAAGGCGACGGTGGAGCAGATCCAGGCGGCCGAGCGGGTGGGGGCGGACATCGTCCGCGTCTCCTGCCCCGACCGCGAGTCGGCGCTGGCCCTGAAGGACATCGTGCGGCAGGTGAAGGTGCCGATCGTCGCCGACATCCATTTCCACTACAAGCGCGCCATCGAGGCGGCGGAGAGCGGCGCCGCCTGCCTGCGCATCAACCCCGGCAACATCGGCTCGGCCGAGCGGGTGCGCGAGGTGGTGAAGGCGGCCAAGGATCATGGCTGTTCGATGCGCATCGGCGTCAATGCCGGATCGCTGGAGCAGGACCTGCTGGAGAAATACGGCGAGCCCTGCCCAGAAGCGATGGTCGAAAGCGCGCTGAACCACGCGAAGATCCTGGAAGACAACGATTTCCGCGAGTTCAAGATCTCGGTGAAGGCGTCGGACGCCTTCCTGGCCGTCGCCGCCTACCAGGGGCTGGCGGAGGCCTGCGACTACCCGCTGCACATCGGCATCACCGAGGCGGGCGGCCTGCGCGCCGGGACGGTGAAGTCGTCGATCGGGCTGGGCATGCTGCTGTGGTCGGGCATCGGCGATACGCTGCGCGTCTCGCTGTCGGCCGACCCGGCGGAAGAGGTTCTGGTCGGTTACGACATCCTCAAGTCGCTGGGCCTGCGCCGCCGCGGCGTCACCGTGATCTCCTGCCCCAGCTGCGCCCGGCAGAACTTCAACGTCATCAAGACGGTGGAGTTGCTGGAGCAGAAACTGGCCCACATCACCACGCCGCTGACCCTGTCGGTGATCGGCTGCGTCGTGAACGGCCCGGGCGAGGCACGGGAGACCGACATCGGCCTGACCGGCGGCGGCAACAACACCCATCAGGTCTATCTGTCCGGCGTCACCGACCACCGGCTGAAGGATCAGGACATCGTCCAGCATCTGGTCGGGCTGGTCGAGAGGAAGGCGGCGGAGATCGAGGCGGCGAAGGCCGCGGCGGAAGCCGCCGAAGCCGAAACCGCCCGAGAAACCAAGCGAGACGTGGCCCCCGCCGCGGAGTAAGCTGCCCGGAATTCGGGCAGGGACAGCGACCCTAGGCGTGACCACCACCTCCTACCTCGTCATCGGCGCCAGCCACCGGACCTGTTCCGGCGTCGTCCGCGACCGCCTGTCCACCGACGAGGCGGAAGTGGCGGGCATGCTGGACCGGCTGCGCGCCGCGGGCGTGGGGCAGGCGGTGTGGCTCAGCACCTGCGACCGGGTGGAGGTGCAGGCGGTCCACGAGCGCCCGAACGAGGCGGCGCTGGCGATTGCCGAGGCGATGGCCGACCGTGCCGGGCTGGCGACATCCGATCTGGCGCCGCAGCTCTACACCCGCACCGGCATCGACGCGGTGCGCCACCTGTTCGCGGTGGCCTGCTCGCTCGACAGCCAGATCGTTGGAGAGCCGCATATCCTGGGCCAGTTGAAGGCCGCCCACCGCGGCGCCGCCGGCGCCGGGATGACCGGGCCGGAACTGGAGGCGGTGCTGCAGGCCGCCTATGCCGCCGCCAAACGGGTGCGCAGCGAGACGCCGATCGCGGAGGGCGCCACCTCGCTGGCCGCCGCCGCCATCCAGGTGGCGCGCGACCTGCACGGCGACATCAGGCGTTGCGGCGCCCTGCTGGTCGGCTTGGGCGACATGGGCGCCCTGGTGCTGGAGGGGCTGCGCGAGGCCGGGTTGCCGCGGCTGACCGTCGCAGCGCCGGTGGACCGGCGGGCGGAAGCGGCGGCGCGGCGGCTCGACGGGCACTTCGCCCCCTGGGCCGATCTGGAGGCGGCGATGACCGGCGCCGATATCCTGGTGACCGCGGCCGGTCTTGGGCGCTATATCCTGACCGCCCCGATGATGGAGGCGGTGCTGAAACGCCGCCGCCGCCGGCCGGTCTTCGTGGTCGATGCCGCCATTCCGGCCGACGTCGATCCGGCTGTGGCGGGCATGGACGGCGCCTTCGTCTATGATCTGGCCGATCTGGAGCGGGTGGCGCTGCAGGGCCGGGTCGGGCGCGAGGCGGCGACCCAGGCGGCCTGGATGATCGTGGACGAGGCGGTGGCCGCCTTCGCCCGCGACCGTGCGGAACGTGCCGCGGTGCCTGCCGTGGCCGCGCTCCGCACCCATTTCGAGGCGGAGCGGCGGCGCCTGCTGGCCGGGCATGCCGATCTGGACGCGGCGTCGGCGACGCGGCTGCTGGTCAACCGGCTGCTGCACGCCCCGTCGGAGGCGCTGCGGGCGCTGGCCGCCGACGGCAGCGGCGAGGGGCTGGCCGAACGGGCTGCGGCCGAGCGGCTGATGTTCCGCCTGTTTGGGTTGGACAGGCTGACCGGGGCGGCACTGGAAGAGACTGAACGGGATAAGGACGAGCGACGTGAGCCTGGACGAGAAGTTCGATAAGGTGATGGCCCGGTACGACGAGCTGCGCGACACGCTTGCGGCCGGCCTGACCGAGTCCGGCGACTTCGCCCGGCTGTCCAAGGAATATGCCGACCTCACCCCGATCGCCGAGGCCATCGCGGAGCTGAAGAAGGGCCGCGCCGAGGCCGCCGATCTGGCGGAGATGATATCGGCGATGATGGGAGATGCCTCCGCCGACCCCGAGATGAAGGCGATGGCCGAGGAGGAATTCCACGTCCTGACCAAGCGCATTCCGGAACTGGAGCGCAAGGTGCAGATCTCGCTTCTGCCGAAGGACGAGGCGGACGAGAAGAACGCCATCCTGGAGGTGCGCGCCGGCACCGGCGGCGACGAGGCCGCCCTGTTCGCCGCCGAGCTGTTCGAGATGTACCGCCGCTATGCCGGCCTGCGTGGCTGGCGCTTCGAGGCGATGGACGTCAGCGAGACCGGCATCGGCGGCTACAAGGAGGCCACCGCCAACATCACCGGCCGCGGCGTGTTCGCCCGGTTGAAGTTCGAGTCCGGCGTCCACCGCGTCCAGCGCGTGCCGGCGACCGAGGCGCAGGGCCGCATCCATACCTCCGCCGCCACCGTCGCCGTGCTGCCCGAGGCGGAGGAGGTCGACATCCACATCGACGAGAAGGATCTGCGGATCGACGTCTTCCGCTCCTCCGGTCCCGGCGGCCAGTCGGTCAACACCACCGACAGCGCCGTGCGCATCACCCACCTGCCGACCGGGCTGGTGGTGAGCCAACAGGACGAGAAGTCGCAGCACAAGAACAAGGCCAAGGCGCTGAAGGTGCTGCGCTCCCGGCTGTACGACATGGAACGCGCCGCCAAGGACGCCGTCCGCGCCGCCGACCGCAAGAACCAGGTCGGCAGCGGCGACCGTTCGGAACGCATCCGCACCTACAATTTCCCGCAAGGCCGGGTGACCGACCATCGCATCAACCTGACGCTCTACAAGATCGACAAGGTGATGGCCGGCGAAGCGCTGGACGAACTGGTCGACGCGCTGGTGTCCGAGGACGAGGCGGCACGTCTGGCGGAGTTGGGGTGAGGCTTCAGGTGGTGTCACCCAAATCTCCCTCTCCCGCCGAAGGCGGGGGAGGGTCGGGGAGGGGGCCGAGCACCTCCCAGATCATGCGCGCCACTCCCTCGGGATTGCTGAGCACATCGGTGTTCCAAAAACGCATCACCCGCCAGCCGGCGGCCATCATCCGCCGGTCACGTGCGGCATCGTAAGAGGACCCGTTATGCTGTCCGCCATCGACCTCGATAACCAGACGCGCTTCGAGACAGGCGAAGTCAGCGATGTAAGGGGGAATAGGATGCTGGCGCCGGAAATACCATCCGCGGATTTGGCGACGGCGAAGCAAGCTCCAGAGCCTGCGTTCGGCATCGGTGGGAACCCGCCGCATGCCGCGTGCCTGGGTGAGCGCGGTTTTCTTGGCACGTGGCATGTTGTGTCGGCGTATGCCCCCTCCCTAACCCTCCCCCGCTTCGCGGGAGAGGGAACTTGGCGCAAGTTTGAATGCGTATGTCTGGTTGAGGAAGGTGTTGAAAGGTCGCATCCATGAACCTCCGCACCCTGCGCGCCCAAGCCGAGGCGCGGCTGCGCGAGGCTGGCGTCGATACACCGGAACTCGACGCCCGCTACCTGCTCGAACATGCGCTGACCCTCACCCGCACCGACTTCGTTACGAAGGCGGAACAGACCATCCCCGACAACGATGCCGCCCGCGCCCTGGCGCTGGTCGAGCGTCGTGCAGCGCGGGAGCCGGTGGGGCGCATCCTGGGGCACCGGGAGTTCTGGACCATCGACCTCGCCCTCAACCCCGACACGCTGGAACCCAGGCCGGACACCGAGACCGTGGTGGAGGCGGTGCTCGCCGCCATCCCCGACCGAAGGGCCAATCTAAAGCTCATCGATTTCGGAACCGGAACGGGTTGCATCCTGCTGGCGCTGCTGTCGGAACTGCCGAACGCCACCGGTCTCGGCGTCGATCTCAGCCCGCTGGCGGTGGAAGCGGCGGCCGGGAATGCCGAGCGCAACGGGCTGGCGGCGCGCGCCCGCTTCCAGACCGGCGATTGGGCCAAGGGGATCGAGGATCGTTTCGATATCGTGGTGTCCAACCCACCCTACATCCCCAGCGCCGACATCGCCGCGCTGGAACCGGAGGTGCGGGAGCACGACCCGCTCCGTGCGCTGGACGGCGGCCCGGACGGGCTGGAGCCTTACCGCATCCTCGCGGCCGAACTGCCGCGCCTGCTGGTGCCGGGAGGGCTGGCCGCCTTCGAGGTCGGGCAGGGCCAGGCGGAGGACGTGGCGGCGCTGGTCGAGGCGCAGGGGCTCGGGCAGACCGCGATCCTGTGTGACCTTGGTGGGGTAAAGCGTTGCGTCAGGGCACGAAAGGGGCCGTGAGTCGGCCGCTTATCCAAAAAAACGGTTGGATCGGCAGGCTTTGGCGGGTAGTGTGCGGTACACGACCGCGAACCTACGGCCTGCGGAGCAAGAATCTCGGATGGTTTTCTGCCGAGCGCTGACCGCCATGGCCTGCCGCACGCGATGCGGACGCGTCGTTTGAACCCCGTGAGCGACCCATGGAAATCGTCCATGGCGGGCTCGGTGGCCGGGCCGGAAGGCCGGATGGCCGCCGGAGCGTTCCGGGGACTGCACTTCTCTTGCATGGGGCCTTAAGAGCCGAATGAGACAGGGACCGAACTCCAGGCGTTCGCGTGGTCGTGGCAACAGCGGCGGCGGGGGCAGCGGCGGCGGTGGTGGTGGCGGCGGTGCCGGCCGGCGCCAGAACGTTCCGCTGCGTCATCAGACCTTCGACAGCAACGGCCCCGACGTCCGCATCCGCGGCAATGCGTGGCAGGTGCAGGAAAAATATCAGGCGCTGGCCCGCGATGCGATGTCGTCCGGCGACCGCGTGCAGGCGGAAAACTACCTGCAGCATGCGGAGCACTATCTCCGCATCATCAATCAGATCCAGGAATCGGAAAACCGCCAGCGCGGCGGCCAGCCCGGCAACGGGCATGGTCATCAGTCGCAGAGCGCCTCGCATGCCGGCGACGACGACGACCAGGGCGGCGAGGACGAGACCGACGGCGAGGAACGGGCGGCCGTCAACGCCTGAGGCCTGTGGTTTTTAGACTGAGGTTTATTCGAGCGGAGTGACCGGATCGCCCAGCGCGATCCGGCCGCCGGCGATCACCCGGGTGCGCAGCAGGATCTGGCTGTGGCCATAGCCGCGTTCCAGGATGTTCGGCAGGCTGAGGTCGGCGATGCCGCTGTCCGGGTTCACGTCGTTGCCGGGCGTGCAGTCCAGCGCCTCCACCACCTCCAGCGTCGCAGGCCCCACGGTCAGAGTCCGACCGATCCAGCCGCGTTCCGCCCAGGGATCGATGCCGTCCACCAGCAGGTTGGCCCGCATGCGCCGGGGATCGACCGGCTGCTTGGCGATCCGCTCTTCCAGATCGCGCAGGCTGGCGAGGTTCAGCAGCGTGACCGACGGTTCCTCGCTGTTGCCGAAGGCACCGTGCTGCGCCTCGATCAGACGGGGCATGCCGGGGACGATGCCGGCCAGATAGGCGGCGAAGAACTGTTCCAGCAGCGTGCGGCCCATCGGCTGGTCCAGCCGGCCGCGCGAAACCTGCCGTCCGCCGCGGCGGATGATCAGCGCCCGCGTCGCCTCGTCGAACTCGGTCTGCAGCGCCGCCAGCTTTTCGGTGCGGTCCAACGTGAAGAAGTCCGACGGCAGGCGCCAGCCCTCCGTCTCGGTATCCAGCGCCGCCGGGCCGTGCAGCAGGCCGTAACGGCGGTCGAGCGGGATCGCCTGGCCGGCGGTCAGGTCGGTGGCGGGAAGGTCCTGGCCGCTCATGCCCTTGACGGGATAGCGGCGGATGGCGGTCAGTGTGGCGTTCATTGCACTGCACAATGAAAGGGCTGGAGCGTCCCTGTCAACCGATGCGGTGCCTGTTTCTCACGCTGCGGCTGGGGTATGGCAGGCCGGATCGCCCGAACTGCCCGCTCCACCCCCTAATCTGGTGCCTTTACCAGCGTTCGGCGACCGGGCGGCGCCCGAGAAATTCCTCCAGCCGCCGGCCGGTGGCCGGCGACAGCCCGGCCGGCAGCCGGTCGAGCGGGAAGAACCGGGTCTCGACGATCTCGACCCCGTCCGCCTTGGGGCCGCCGCTCCAGCCGCGCACGACATAGACTGCCACATGGTCGCTCGCGCCGTTGCGGAAGCGGGCGTAGATGCCGAAAGGCTGAGCGGGGCGGTCGGCGATCAACCCGACCTCTTCCCGCACCTCGCGCCGCATGGCGTCGACCAGCGTCTCCCCGCGGCCGACGCCGCCGCCCGGCAGGTGCCAGCCATCGACGTAGCTGTGGCGGATCAGCAGAACACAGGGGGCGGCCGGGTCCGAGTCGTCGATGATGATCGCCCGCACCCCCATGGTCAGCGGCCGGGCGATCCGGTGCCAGACCCCGCGCAGCGTCCAGGCGAGACGGAGCAGGCGGGCCGTCATGGTCCGTGGCATGGCGTGGTGGGCGGGAACCGGCGACGGTTTCGTGGTGGGGGCGGCGGTGCGCGTGCTGGTGCTGGAGGCGGCCAAGTCGGTCATGATGGAAATCCGGAAGGACCCGTGAACGGCGGGCGGGCGGAAGTCTAGCCGGGCCGGGCGCGTGCCGTGTAGGGGGCAATCGGCGGGGCGGGAGCTACCCCTTTTCCCCGGTCCTAGCCGGTCCGGCGGAGAGGGCCGTGGCAGCGTTTCTCCAGCGATAACCTTTCTGTGCAGATGGTCTTGCATGGCCCTTTGCCCTGCCTACATCTTCGGCAGCATCCTTGCGGATCGCACAGTTGCGTGGATCGAGTCGACTGGGCTGCCTCGCGGACGGTCGACAGGAGAAGGGGAGCATCATGGATTTCGAGCAATACACCGAGCGTAGCCGCGGGTTCATTCAGTCTGCGCAGACCCTGGCCGTGCGCCGCGGGCATCAGCGCCTGACCCCGGAACATCTGCTGAAGACGCTGCTGGACGACAAGGAAGGCCTTGCCGCCAACCTGATCCGTGCGGCGGGCGGCGACCCCAAGGCGGCCCTGTCGGCGGTCGACGCCGAACTGGACAAGCTGCCGAAGGTGGAGGGCAGCGGCGCCGGTCAGCTCTATCTGACGCCCGAACTCTCCCGTGTCTTCGAACAGGCGGAGAAGGTGGCCGAGAAGGCCGGCGACAGCTTCGTCACCGCCGAACGCATCCTGCTGGCGCTGGCCATGGCCGACGGCACCCCGTCGGGCAAGGCGCTGAAGTCGGCCGGCGTGACGCCGCAGGCGCTGAACACCGCCATCAACGACATCCGCAAGGGCCGCACCGCCGACAGCGCCAGCGCCGAGCAGGGCTATGACGCGCTGAAGAAGTACGCCCGCGACCTGACCGCCGCGGCGCGCGACGGCAAGCTCGATCCCGTCATCGGCCGCGACGAGGAAATCCGCCGCACCATCCAGGTCCTGGCCCGCCGCACCAAGAACAACCCCGTGCTGATCGGTGAGCCCGGCGTCGGCAAGACCGCCATCGTCGAGGGGCTGGCCCAGCGCATCGTCAAGGGCGACGTGCCGGAAGGCCTGAAGAACAAGCAGCTGCTGTCGCTCGACCTCGGCGCGCTGGTGGCCGGCGCCAAGTACCGCGGCGAGTTCGAGGAGCGGCTGAAGGCGGTTTTGTCGGAGATCCAGGCGGCGGCCGGCGAGATCGTCGTCTTCATCGACGAGCTGCACACGCTGGTCGGCGCCGGCAAGTCCGACGGCGCGATGGACGCCTCCAACATGCTGAAACCGGCGCTGGCGCGCGGCGAGCTGCATTGCGTCGGCGCCACCACGCTGGACGAGTTCCGCAAATACATCGAGAAGGACGCGGCGCTGGCCCGGCGCTTCCAGCCGGTCTTCGTGTCGGAGCCGACGGTGGAGGATACCATCTCCATCCTGCGCGGCCTGAAGGAGCGCTATGAGGTCCACCATGGCGTGCGCATCACCGACAGCGCCATCGTCTCGGCGGCGACCCTGTCCAACCGCTACATCACCGACCGCTTCCTGCCCGACAAGGCCATCGACCTGATCGACGAGGCGGCGAGCCGCCTGCGCATGGCGGTGGACAGCAAGCCGGAGGCAATCGACGAGCTGGACCGCCGCATCATCCAGCTGAAGATCGAGCGTGAGGCGTTGAAGCGCGAGCAGGATGCCGCGTCGCGCGACCGCTTGACCAACCTGGAGCGCGAGCTGTCCGACCTGGAGCAGGAATCGGCCGAGCTGACCGCCAAGTGGCAGGCCGAGAAGGACCAGCTGCAGGGCGCGCAGAAGATCAAGGAGGATCTGGAGAAGGCCCGCACCGAACTGGAGACTTCGCAGCGTGACGGCAACTGGGGCCGCGCGGGCGAGCTGGCCTATGGCGTCATTCCGGGCCTGGAGAAGGCCTTGAAGGATGCCGAGGAGCATGCCAGCAGCCGCATGCTGAACGAGGAGGTCCGCGACAGCGACATCGCCGCGGTGGTCAGCCGCTGGACCGGCGTGCCGGTCGACAAGATGCTGGCCGGCGAGCGCGAGAAGCTGCTGGCGATGGAGGAGAAGCTGCGCGGCCGGGTGATCGGCCAGGACGAGGCCATCGTCGCCGTGTCCAACGCCGTGCGCCGGGCGCGGGCCGGGTTGCAGGACCCGAACCGTCCGATCGGCTCCTTCCTGTTCCTCGGTCCCACCGGCGTCGGCAAGACCGAACTGACCAAGGCGCTGGCCGAGTTCCTGTTCGACGACGAGACGGCGATGGTCCGGCTCGACATGTCGGAATACATGGAAAAGCACTCCGTCGCCCGCATGATCGGCGCGCCTCCGGGCTATGTCGGCTATGAGGAGGGCGGGGCGCTGACCGAGGCGGTGCGCCGCCGGCCCTATCAGGTCGTGCTGTTCGACGAGGTGGAGAAGGCCCACCCCGACGTCTTCAACGTGCTGCTGCAGGTGCTGGACGACGGCCGGCTGACCGACGGGCAGGGCCGCACAGTCGATTTCCGCAACGTCGTCATCATCATGACCTCCAACCTCGGCTCGCAGGCGCTGGCCGAGCAGCCGGAGGGCGAGGACAGCGCTGCCGTGCGCGACGAGGTGATGGAGGCCGTCCGGGCCCATTTCCGGCCGGAGTTCCTGAACCGCCTGGACGAGATCCTGCTGTTCCACCGGCTCGACCGCCGGCATATGGGCGGCATCGTCAAGATCCAGCTCGGCCGCCTGACCAAGATGCTCGCCGACCGCGAGATCACGCTGACGGTGGACGAGGCCGCGACCGAATGGCTGGCCGAGGCCGGCTACGATCCGGTGTACGGCGCCCGTCCGCTGAAGCGGGTGATCCAGCGCGAACTGCAGAACCCGATGGCGACCCTGATCCTGGAAGGCCGCATCAAGGACGGCCAGACGGTGGCGGTCGGGGCGGAAGGCGGCTCCCTGACCATCGACGGCCAGCCGGTGAGCGGGCTGGTGGCCAAGGGCTGACGTCTGTGCCGGCCGCATTGCACCGATGACTGCGAAGCGGCTTTGTCGGGTGGCTGAACTGTGCGTATGATCGGCGGAACTGTTTAACATATCGAACAGTTTCCGCCGATCCTTCGCGGACGGCGGGCAGTGCCCCCGAACGCCCGAACAGGAAGCCCAGTTCCATGACCGCTCCCGTCAGCACCGCCGGCAATTCCGCCGCCAGCCGCGACAAGGCCTTCGTCCTCCATCCCTACACCAACCTGGATGTCCACGAGACGCAGGGGCCGATGATCATCGAGCGCGGCGAAGGCATCCGCGTCTTCGACGACGGCGGCCGGGATTACATCGAGGGAATGGCCAGCCTGTGGTGCGTCTCGCTCGGCTGGGGGGAGGAGCGGCTGGTCCAGGCGGCGACCAGGCAAATGCGGCAGCTGTCCACCTATCACATCTTCGGCCACAAGTCGCACGAACCAGGCATCGATCTGGCGGAAAAGCTGATCGGGCTGGCGCCGGTGCCGATGTCCAAGGTCTTCTTCGCCAATTCAGGCTCGGAAGCCAACGACACCGCGATCAAGCTGATCTGGTACTACAACAACGCACTCGGCCGGCCCGAGAAGAAGAAGATCCTGTCGCGCCAGCGCGCCTATCACGGCGTGACGGTGGCGACCGCCAGCCTGACCGGGCTGCCCAACAACCATCGCGACTTCGACCTGCCGATCGCCCGCATCATCCACGGCGACTGCCCGCACCACTACCGCAACGCGCTTGAGGGCGAGAGCGAGGAGGCCTTCGCCACCCGCCTCGCCGAACAGCTGGAGGCGCTGATCCTGGCCGAGGGGCCGGACACCGTCGCCGCCATGTTCGCCGAGCCGGTGATGGGCGCCGGCGGCGTCGTGGTGCCGCCGGCGACCTATTTCGCCAAGATCCAGCCGGTGTTGAAGAAATACGACATCCTGCTGGTCGCCGACGAGGTGATCTGCGGCTTCGGCCGCACCGGCAATTTCTGGGGCAGCCAGACCATGGGCATGCAGCCGGACATCCTGACCTGCGCCAAGCAGCTGTCGTCCGGCTATCTGCCGATCTCCGCCGTCATGGTGACGGACGCGATCTATCGCGCCTGCGTCGAGGAGAGCCGGAAGATCGGTACCTTCGGCCACGGCTACACCTACTCCGCCCATCCGGTGGCGGCGGCGGTGGCGCTGGAGACGCTGAACATCTACGAGGAACGCGACATCGTCGGCCATGTCCGCTCGGTCGCCCCGGCCTTCCAGTCGCGGCTGAAGGCGCTGGCCGGGCATCCGCTGGTCGGCGAGGCCCGCGGCATCGGCCTGATCGGCGCGCTGGAACTGGTGGCCGACAAGGCGACCAAGGCCCCGTTCGACCCGCCCGGCCGCGCCGGCGCGCTGGTCAATGGTCTGGCCCAGGACAACGGTCTGATCGTCCGCGCCATGGGCGATTCCATCGCGCTCTGCCCGCCGCTGGTGATCTCCGAGGCGGAGATCCACGAGACCTTCGACCGCCTGACCAAGGCGCTCGACGGCGCGGTGCCGGTTCTGCGGGGGTAAGATAGCGCCCTCTCCCGTCCCGGGAGAGGGCATTCACACAATTCCAAGTATTTCCAAGCGTCTGGAATAAAAGGAACTTTGCGTCATCCCCGCGAAGGCGGGGATCCAGGAAACTCCGCAGATCAGCGGCGGATGTGCCTGGATTCCCGCCTTCGCGGGAATGATGACCGACAAAATTGCTTTGTTCCAACGTCTTACGTGACGCTGAGATTTGTGCATCCCGTAGCCAGGGCGGGAGAGGGGACTCAGAGGCGCCGCAGATGCATCTTGCCCAGGCCGCCCAGCGCGTCGAACAGCTGGCGGAACTGGGCCAGGAACTGGTCCCAGGTGACCTTCGTCGTCGGTTCGATGGCGGCGTGCAGGGCGCCCAGGCTGGTCTTGCCGTCGATCCGCGACAGGATCGGGCCGGCCAGCCGGGGCAGGGGCAGCGCCACGACGCTGCCCATCAGGTCGAATTCCAGGCTGCCGCCGGGCGGCACCGCCTTCGCCACGGTCTTGCCGTCGATGTCGCGCAGGACCGGCACCACGTCGGGCTCGTTCGGCTGGATGCGGGCGGCGGCGAGATCGGCCGGGCGCAGCAGATAGGCGATGTGCTTGGTGAAGGCGCCGGTGATGCGCTCGGTCCAGGCGGCGCGCTCCAGCATGTTCAACCCCGCCAGCCGCTTCAGGATGCGGGCGTCCTTGACCCACAGCGACGGCTCGTAGCGCAGCGGGTCGATCAGCGTCGCGATGGCGAGCCCGGCGCTGTCGGCCAGTTCGGCCAACTGCGGCACGCTGTAGGGGCGGTCGCAGCTGTGCAGCAGCAGGTCGTAGAGATTGGCGTCGGCCAGCCGGTGGTCGCTGATGTGCGGGTTGTTCAACAGCCAGTTGGTCGGCGGCAGCGCCTGGATCAGCCGGCGGGCCAGCGCCACCTTCTCGGCCGGCGGCAACCCGTCGGTCATGCCGCGCAGCGCCTCCTGCATCGGATAGACGCCGGTGCGGCCATAGGGGGCGTAGACCATGACGCCGATGCCGCCGCCGGGCGCCAGCGCTCCGGCCAGCGAGCGCAAACCGGCCGACGGCTCGTCCAGATGGTGCAGCACGCCGCAGCAGTCGATGTAATCGAACGGCCCCATTCCATCGAGTTCAAGCAGGGAGCCACGGCGGAAGTCGATGTTGGTCAGGCCGCGCGCCCTGGCCCGCGCCTCGGCGACGGCGCGGCTGGCGTCGGACAGGTCGATGTATGTGATGCGCCCCGGATTGCCGGCGTCGGCCATCTGCTGCGCCAGCATGATGGTGCCGTCCCCCGTACCGCCGCCGGCCACCAGCACGCGCAGCGGCTTGCCATGGTCGATCCGGCCGCCGAAGACATGCTGCACCAGCTCGTCCAGGTGGCTGGGCGAGCCGGTGATCAGCCGTTCGGCCTCGTCGGCCGGATTGCGCGCCGGGTAGGGGTAGGCTTCGTACTGGGCGCGCAGGTCGTCGATGCTCATGGGGGACTGCTCATAAGGGACGGGCGCGGCGACCATAGCACCGCGCCCGCCCAATCGCAGCCGTTCGGTGGCGGAGGACTCGGCCGATCTCAGTCCGCCAGCGGAACGCAGATCTCGGTCAGCCACTCGGCCGGCGGCAAGGCGCGGGGGTTGTTGAGATATTCCTCGTAGCAGGGGGCGTTGCCGGGTGTATGGCCGCTGTTGGGCAGCCATTCGCCGTAGAGCCAGCGGTAGACCGCGCCCAGTTCGGCATAGGGTCCTCTGTGCCGCACCACCGCATGACGCCCGCCGGGAATGTCCACCACGCGGATCGCCCCGTCCTCCACGACACCCAGGTCCAGCATCAGCCCGGCGAAGGAGCGCAGTTCCTCCGGCTTCACCGATTCGGGGTCGTCGTAATAGATGGCGAAGCTGCGGGTGCCGGGACCGGCCAGCCCCTGCTTGGATGCCCAGGCAAAGAGCCGGTCGAAGCTGACGCCTATGGTCATGTAGGGGCCGGTGTGCGGCAGCCCGACGATGCGATAGGCGGGAAGATCGCGGATTTCGACCTCGTGCATGCTGTCCTCCATTTGGTAACTGGTCGGGACTGGAGGATTGAGACGACCCCGCTTGCGGTAGGCGGCCGGCGTCACGCCATAGCTTTGGCCGAAGGCGCGGGTGAAGGCCTCGACGCTGCCATAACCCGCCCGCCGGGCGATGGTCGGCATGGCGATGCTGTCGCGCACCAGATCGCCCGCCGCCCGGTGCAGACGCAGCCGGCGCAGGGTTTCCGCCGCAGTCTCGCCGGCGATGGCCCGGTAGACACGGTGGAAGTGATAGGGCGAGAAGCAGGCGACCTCCGCCAGCCGGTCGAGGTCGAGCGGTTCGTCCAGATGGATGGCGATAAAGGCCACCACCCGTTCGATCCGGTCGCCGTAATCGAGCCTCGTGCCGGGCTTTGCCGCAACCGCGGAACACGGCACGGGCCAAGCTGCCGTTGCGTCGGCGGAAATGCTGTCGTTGGTCATGGCGTGACGTCCTCCAGTCCCGCCGATGCTAGCCGGCAGCCGCTTGATCGCGCTTGCGGAGTTAAGCCGCCGGCCAGCCCGTCGCCGAGCGCACATCGCCCACCCGCGTGCCGGCGCGGTTCAGCAGCGGCGCGGTCAGCAGGTCCGGCACGCGCGCCCATTGGGCGTCGGTCAGCGCCCGGGTCGAGCGGACCAGGGCCGCCAGGGCCACCTCGCGGGCGCGGGCGGCGCCGTCCTCGATCTTCAGCGCGATGCCGATGCCCTGCTCCGGGATCACGGCACAGCCGACACCCTCCGCTCCGCCCTTGATCAGGACGGCGCCGCCGGCTGCCTCCATCAGCGCGGTGTCGAAGCTGCCGGTACCGCCGATCAGGAAGGGGTGCTTGCCCCAGGCCTTGGCGATGCGGGTGACCGCCTCGGCCCGCGCGTCCGGCAGGTCGACCGGGTCGGCGATGCGGGCCATGGCATAGGCGATGGCGCCCAGCGGCATGCCGATGGTGGGGATGGAACAGCCATCGACGCCCCAGGGCGCGCCGAACAGGTCCTGGCCGGTCATCTGCTCCATCACGCCAAGGATGCGCTGCTGCACCGGGTGTTCATAGCGGACGTAACCCTTCAGCCGTTCGCCCTTGTGCTTGGCGGTGGTCAGGAAGCCGCTGTGCTTGCCGGAGCAGTTGTTGTGGAAGGCGGTCGGCGCCTCGCCGCGGCGGACCAGATCCTCGGCGGTGGCGGGATCGTAGGGGATCTGCGCGCCGCATTCGTAATCGTCCAGCGTCAGCCCGACCCGTTCGGCCCAGGAGCGCGCCAGTTCGGTATGCCGGGCCTCGCCATTGTGGGAGGAGCAGGCGAGCGCCAGTTCCTCGTCCCCCAGCCCGAAGGCGTCGAGCGCGCCGCTTTCCACCAGCGGGATCGCCTGCAGCGACTTGATGGCGGAGCGCGGGTAGACGGGGGCGTCGATGTCGCCCCAGCGCGCCAGCACATGGCCGCCAGCATCGACGATGCAGGCGCGGGCGCGGTGGACCGACTCCACCAGGCTGCCGCGCGTCACCTCGACGACGATCGGGCTTTCCGCCGGGCCGGAGAGGTCGGCGCGGCCTTCCGACGGCTGATGATGCGCATGGCCGTGGTTGTGATCGCCGCCGCAGCAGGAGGAGGAATGGCCGTGGGTGTGTTTGGGGGTATGGTCATGGCTCATGCCGGCAAGCTTGCCTCGGGCGGGCAGCGGCGGCAAGCTCCCGCCCGGTCATATCCTTACCTTGAGCAGCGGGTTCGTCATGCGTGGCTATTTCGGAATTGGGGTGGAGCGGATCAGCAAGCCGGGCAATGTCGGCAACCTGATGCGCACCGCCCATGCCTTCGGCGCCTCCTTCTTCTTCGCCATCGATCCGGAACCGGATCTGCGGGAGACGAAGCTGGTCGACACCTCGGGCGCCACGCTGCACCTGCCGCTCTATATCCACGAGCGGGTCGCCGACTTCACCCTGCCCAGGGACTGCATGCTGGTCGGGGTGGAACTGACCTACGACGCGGTGGAATTGCCGAGCTTCCGCCACCCGTCGCGCGCCGCCTATGTGCTGGGGCCGGAGCGCGACAGCCTGTCGCCCGCCCTGCTGGCGCGCTGCGACCATGTGGTGAAGATCCCGATGTCCTTCTGCATCAATGTCGGCGTCGCCGGGGCGCTGGTGATGTATGACCGCATGATCTCGCTCGGCCGTTTCGCCGAGCGCCCGGTCCGCCCCGGCGGTCCGCTGGAGGCGCCGGCCCAGCACCGGCACGGCCGCCAGATCATGCGCAACGCCGATCGCCGCCGCCGCATCCGTGGAGAGCAGAAGCCGGTTGCGGACGACAGCGACGAGTAAGGGCGGCGACGAGTGAGCACGGCTCAGAGCGGCAGCGGATCGTCCCCGGCGACGGCGCAGATCCGCTGCACCACCGCGGGCTTGGGTGCCGACACCTCGCCCTGTTCGAAGGCCACCACCTGAAGCCTGCCCCGCACGGCCTCCAGCAACTCGCCCCGGCGCAGCAGGAAATCGGGGGAGGAGGGGCGGCCGAAGCGGGCGTTTCCGTCGGCGAAGGTCTCGTAGATCAGAACGCCGCCCGGCTCCAACGCCGCCAGCAGGGCGGGGAGGAGCGGGCGGTGCAGGTAGTTGGTGACGACGATCCCGGCGAAGCGGGCGTCGGCGGGCAGGGGGCCGAGGCGGCCTGCCGGATCGCCGGTTTCCAAATCGGCCTGGATCAGGGTGACGCCGGCGGTGCCCTCCAGGTCGGCGACGCCGCCGAGGTCGCGGTCCAGCCCGACCACCGGGTGGCCGCGCCGGTGGAACAGCCGCAGATGCCGCCCGCCGCCGCAGGCGAGGTCGAGCACCGGGCCGTCCGCGCGCACCAGCGGGGCGAATCGCTCCACCCAGGCGGAGGGCGGCGACTGCGGATGCGGTGTCGGCATGGAGGATTTTCCTTATCCAGACTTCTTTTCGATGGCCGCGGGAACGATATCACAGGAGGTACGCGCGACCGGCCCGTCCGATGTTTGACGGCGCGGCCCGGCCGTGCTGAATTAGGGCGCTTCCCGAGTCGCGCCGCTACCCGGACCGGCGTACCGGGGCCTGTCTTTCCTGATGCGGGTCAGTTTGGGGCTTGTGGGGATATGATCCTCTTCGCGTTGAGATGCTCGGCAGACCACCAGTTCGAGGCGTGGTTCCGCAACGGTGCCGCCTATGACGAACAGGCGGCGGCGCACCAGATCGCCTGCCCGATCTGCGGCGATACCGTCGTCGGCAAGGCGCCGATGGCTCCGCGCATCGCCAAGGGCGTCGCCAGGGCCGCCGACCGCGCCCGCGAACAGGCCGAAGCGGTCGCGGCGAATGCCCCGCCGTCCGCTGTCCCGGCTGCCCCGTCCAATGCCGTGCCCGCGGCCCTTCCCGCGCCGATCCCCGCACCCGTCCCTCTGCCGAACGCCGCCGACGTCGTCGCCGCCCTGCCGCCCAGCCTGAACGATGCCCAGCGCGAGGCGGTGGCGGAGGTGATGAGGCAGCTGACCGAGGTGCGGCGCAGCGTGGAAAAGAACTGCGACTATGTCGGCGACCGCTTCGCCGAAGAGGCGCGGCGCATCCATTACGGCGAGACCGACCCCCGCGGCATCTATGGCGAGGCGTCGGACGACGAGGTCGCCGAACTGCACGAGGAGGGTGTGACATTTCACCGCATTCCGTGGATCCCTCGGAGCGACTCCTGAGGAGTCTGGGGCCGTGCCGGATGCGGCGGCGCCACTGATTCCGAACGAAACCATTTGAAAAACTGACTGTTTGAAAGGCGCGCCCGGTAACGGGGGCGCCTTTCTCGTATGCAGCCGCTGCGCTGCCGGGGCTTGTGTTTCCCGGCGATCGTCCCTGGCCGGCGCGGCGCGCCATCGACCAAGGTAGGGGGTGCGTCAAACAATGATCTGTATCAAACAATTGGGCAGGTCAAGGGCGTACGAATTACGGGAAGAAACCCGGACGCGACCGCCCGGACGGCAAATGCCGGAATGTTCCGCAGACGGTGTCTGAAGGACAGCCGGGCAATCGCCGGCACTCGATGAGGGGACGCACATGAATCAAAGCGCACAAAGGATTGTGAACAATCCGAAGTTCCAGGAGCTGGTGGCGAAACGGTCCGCCTTTGCCTGGACTTTGTCGATTGCCATGCTGGTCATTTATTTCGGTTTCATCCTGCTGGTGGCGTTCGGGAAGTCGTTCCTGGGCACGCCGATCGGCTCCGGCGTCACGACCTGGGGCATTCCCGTCGGCGTCTTCACCATCGTGTCCGCCTTCATCCTGACCGGCATTTACGTGCATCGGGCCAATGGCGAGTTCGACGAGCTGAACCGCCAGATCCTGGAGGAATCGAAGTGATGCGCGCCGCCACCACCCGTCTTACCGCTGCCGCCGCCGCTGCGGCTGGTGTGCTGGTTCCCGCCTACGGCTATGCCGACGCCATCGGCGGCGCCGTGCAGAAGCAGGCGACGAACTGGTCCGCCATCGTCATGTTCCTGATTTTCGTGCTGCTCACGCTGGGCATCACCTTCTGGGCCGCCCGCCGTACCAAGTCGGCCAAGGACTTCTACGCCGCCGGCGGCGGCATCACCGGCTTCCAGAACGGCCTCGCCATCGCCGGCGACTACATGTCGGCCGCGTCCTTCCTCGGCATTGCCGGTCTGGTCTACGCGTCGGGCTTCGACGGGCTGATCTATTCGGTGGGTTGGCTGGTCGGCTGGCCGATCGTACTGTTCCTGATCGCTGAACGGCTGCGCAACCTCGGCAAATACACCTTCGCCGACGTCGCCTCCTACCGCTTCCAGCAGACGCCGATCCGCACCCTGTCGGCCTGCGGCTCGCTGGCGACCGTCACCTTCTACCTGATCGCCCAGATGGTGGGCGCCGGCAAGCTGATCCAGCTGCTGTTCGGCCTCGACTATCTGGTCGCCGTCATCATCGTCGGCGTGCTGATGATCGGCTACGTCACCTTCGGCGGCATGCTGGCGACCACCTGGGTGCAGATCATCAAGGCGGTGATGCTGCTGTCCGGCGCCTCCTTCATGGCCTTCATGATCCTGGCCAAGTTCGGCTTCAGCCCCGAGGCGATGTTCAAGGCCGCCGTCGAACTCCACCCGAAGGGTCTGGCGATCATGTCGCCGGGCGCGCTCGTCACCGATCCGGTCTCGGCGATCTCGCTGGGCATGGCGTTGATGTTCGGCACCGCCGGCCTGCCGCACATCCTGATGCGCTTCTTCACCGTCGCCGACGCCAAGGAAGCCCGCAAGTCGGTCTTCTACGCCACCGGCTTCATCG
Source organism: Azospirillum sp. Sh1 (assembly GCF_008365135.1). Classification (NCBI taxonomy): domain Bacteria; kingdom Pseudomonadati; phylum Pseudomonadota; class Alphaproteobacteria; order Rhodospirillales; family Azospirillaceae; genus Azospirillum; species Azospirillum sp. Sh1. Next base: position 22,274 of record NZ_VTTK01000012.1, read on the forward strand.
GCTACTTCTACATCCTGACCTTCATCATCGGCTTCGGCGCCATCCTGATGATCCTGGCCCCCGACGCCACCGGCGCCTATCCCTTCCTGACGGCGGCCCCGGCGGCCGGCGCCAAGGCGGTGATCGCCAACGTCATCGGCGGCACCAACATGGCGGCCATTCACACCGCCCATGCCGTCGGCGGCGACCTGTTCTACGGCTTCATCTCGGCGGTCGCCTTCGCCACCATCCTGGCGGTGGTCGCCGGTCTGACGCTGGCCGGCGCCTCGGCGGTCTCCCATGACCTCTACGCCTCGGTCTTCGCCAAGGGCCGCGCCAACGAGGCCGACGAAATCCGCGTGTCGAAGATCACCACCGTCGCCATCGGCATCCTGTCGATCGTGCTGGGCATCGCCTTCGAAAACCAGAACGTCGCCTTCATGGTCGGTCTGGCCTTCGTCATCGCCGCCTCGGCCAACTTCCCGATCCTGCTGATGTCGATGTTCTGGGGCAAGATGACCACCCGCGGTGCGGTTCTGGGCGGTGGCCTGGGCCTGATCTCGGCGATCGTCCTGCTGGTTCTGGGCCCGACCGTGTGGAAGGCCGTGCTGGGCAACCCGGCCGCCATCTTCCCGTACGACAACCCTGGCCTCTTCTCCATCACGCTGTCCTTCGTCGGTATCTGGTTCTTCTCGATCACCGACAACAGCGCGCAGGCCCAGAAGGAGCGCAAGGACTTCGAAGCCCAGTACATCCGGTCGCAGACCGGCCTGGGTGCCGAGGGTGCCTCCGCCCACTAACAAGACGGCCCACCAACAAGACCGCTCACCAAGCAAGAGCGAAGGAAGGGATCGCGTCTCGCACCGCATCCCTTCCCCCCTCGGGCGAGCCTGAACCCGGGGGACCAAGACCGGGCGGTGACCGAACCACGCCGCCAAATGTCGCACCCGCTTCCGGCCTCGTGCCCGGCGGGTGTATCCTGAAAAGCGCCTCCGGACCCGATCCGGGGGCGCTTTTTTCATGATCAGCCATCTCCCGACCCAGCCATCTCCCGACCCAGCCATCTCCCGACGGAGTCCGCCCGTGCAGCATGCGATGCCGACCGCTTCTCCGGACTTCGATTTCGGGCGTCCACCCTTCGACCTGCTGACGGAGGGGCAGCGCGCGGCGCTGGCCGGCGCGCTCGACATCGCGCTCTATCCCCGCGACACCGTCATTCTCAGCCGGGAGGAACCGGCCGACGCGCTGTATGTCGTGCTGCGCGGCGCCGTGCAGGAACGCCGCGGCGGCGAGGTGGCGGCGGTCCATGGTCCGGGCGACCGGTTCGGCCTGCAGGCGCTGTATGCCACCGCGGGCGGCGGAGCCGGCATCACCGGCGCCCGCCGCTTCGTCGCGGCGGAGGAGTGCGCCTGCCACCTGATCCCGCGCGCGGCGCTGGAGGCGCTGGCCGCCGAGAACCCGGCGTTCGGCGCCGCCATTCTCGGCGATTTCGCCCAGCGCATGCGTGATCTGGCCGCCTTGCGCTCCAACCGCGAGATGGCGGCGCTGACCATGGCGCGCATCCGGCAGGCCTATCTGCACCCGCCGCTGTTCGTCGACGCCGCCGCCAGCCTGCGCGACGCGGCCGAGGCGATGAGGCAGAACCGCGCCAGCAGCGTGCTGGTGCGCGGCGCGGATGGGGCCATGGGCGGCACCACCGGCATCCTGACCGGCACCGACCTGCGCGATCTGGTGGTGCTGGACGGCCGGCCGGTGACCGACCCAGTCGGGCCGCTCGCCCGCTACGGTCTGCTGACGCTGGACCGCGACGACCTGCTGTTCAACGCGCTGGTGCTGATGACCAAGCATGCGGTGCGCCGCATCGTGGTGACGGAAAATGGCGCCATCGTCGGGCTGTTGGGGCAAAGCGACCTGCTGGCGGTGCTGTCCAACCATTCCCAGGTCATCGGCTTGCAGGTGGAGCATGCCACCGATCCCGCCGACCTGCGCCGGGCCAGCCGTTCCATCGTCGAGCTGATCCGCACCCTGCACGCCACCGGCGTGAAGGTCGCCTTCATCGCCGATCTGGTGACCGAGCTGAACCGCCGCATCTTCCGCAAGCTGTTCGAGCTGCTGGCCCCGCCGGAGCTTCTGGCCAACAGCTGCCTGATCGTGATGGGCAGCGAGGGGCGCGGCGAACAACTGCTGAAGACCGACCAGGACAACGGCCTGATCCTGCGCGACGGCTTCGACTGCCCCGATCTGCCGCGGATCGCCGCCGATTTCACCCGCCATCTGGTCGAGTTCGGCTATCCGCCCTGTCCCGGCAACATCATGGTCTCCAACCCGGAGTGGACCCGGCCGCTCGCCGGCTACAAGGACGCGCTGTTCAACTGGGTCCACCGCCCCGACGAGTCGGCGCAGATGAACCTCGCCATCTTCTACGACGCCGCTCCGGTGGCCGGCGACGCCACCCTGCTGGCCGAGGCGAAGGACTATCTGCTGAGCCGCCTGCAGGACAACCAGATGTTCTTCACCCAGTTCGCCCGGCCGACCCTGTCCTTCGACACGCCGAGCGGCCTGTTCGCATCCTTGTTCGAACGGCGCCGGGCGGAGCCGGTCGACATCAAGAAGGCCGGCATCTTCCCCATCGTCCATGGCGTGCGCGCGCTGGCGCTGGAAAAGCACCGGGCGGAGACCAACACGGTGGAGCGCATCCAGGTGCTGGCCGAACTGGGGGCGCTGGACCGCAAAATGGCCGCCGATCTGGTGGAGGCCTTCGCCATCCTGTCGACCATCCGCCTGAAGGCGCGCGTCGATTTGCCGGAAGAAAACGAAGGAGGGGAGGAGGGGGCGGAACTGGCGATCGACAACCTCGTCCACCCCGACCGGCTGGGCAAGTTGGACCGCGACCAGTTCAAGGACTGCCTGGCGCTGGTGAAAAGCTTCAAGGAGCTGATCGCCCACCATTTCCGCCTGAATCATTGAGGCGGCGACGATGGGACATCCCGATCACGGCGACACCGACCGCAGGGAACGCGTGGCGATCCATTGCGAGGCGACCAGCTTCGATCCGGAGGCCGCAACGCCTCTGGCCTTCGCCGCCATCCGCATCCGCGGCCCCCGCATCCTGACCGGAAGCGCGCTGCTGCTCCATCCCGGCAGCGACACCGGCCTTGCCGAGGCCGGCGACCTGCTGCACGCCTTCATCGGCGACCGTCCGCTGGTGGGCTATTATCTCGACTTCTCCGTCGCCATGGCGGAGCGCCTGACCGGGCGGCCGCTGTCGGACGAGCGGACGGAGGTGTCCAGCCTCTATTACGCCCGAAAGATCCGCAGCATGTCCAAACAGGCGGTCGATCTGCGGCTGGACAGCATGATCCGCGACCTCGACCTGCCGGTCCGGCCCGACGACGCCTTCGGCATCGCGCTGACCGCCGCCATGGCGTGGCTTCGGCTGACGCAGGACGGGCGCTGAGGGGCCGGAGACCGGGAAATCAGTACCCGATGCGCTCCACCGCGACGTCGCGATCGTGGGTCAGCGACGGGACCATGGCGCGGGCCTCCGTCACGCGGTCGAGGTCGAGGTCGGCGGTGATGAAGCCGACATCGGTGCCGGCGTCGGCCAGCACCTCGCCCCAGGGGGCGATCAGCAGGGAATGGCCGTAGGTCTGGCGGCCCTGGTCGTGGCTGCCGGTCTGGGCCGGGGCGACGACGAAGCAGCCGGTCTCGATGGCGCGGGCGCGCAGCAGCGTGTGCCAGTGGGCGCGGCCGGTCGGCACGGTGAAGGCGGCCGGCACCGTCAGGATCGACGCCCCCGCCTGGGCCAGCGCCCGGTACAGATAGGCGAAGCGCACGTCGTAGCAGACCGTCATGCCGATGCCGCCCCAGGGGCTGGCCGCCACCACCGCCCGCCCGCCCGGCTGGAAGGTGGCCGACTCGCGGTAGGATTCGCCGTCCTTCAGCGTGACGTCGAACATGTGGATCTTGTCGTAGGAGGCGACGACCCGCCCCCCGGCATCGAAAAGGTAGCTGCGGTTGGCGGCGCGCCCGTCGTCGAGCAGGACATGCAGGGTGCCGCCGAGAATCCAGGCTCCGGTCTCCCGCGCCAGATCGGCGAAAAAGGGGATGCCGGGATGCTCCGACTCGGTGCGGACGCGCTCCATGGTCTTGGCGCGGCCCTGGACGATCCAGCCGACATTCTCCGGCAGGGCGATGAAATCCGCCCCGGCGTCGCGGGCGCGGCGGACGAGATCGCCCGCCGCCCGCAGGTTCGGCTCAAGCTCCGTGCCCGCATTCACCTGGACGCAGGCAGCCTTGAGAATGCCAGTCGCGCCGTCGCTCATGCGGCGATGCCGAGCAGCGGGTCGAGCTTGCCGGCGCGGTCCAGCGCGTGGATGTCGTCGCTGCCGCCATACGGCTTCCCGTCGATGAAGATCTGCGGGACGGTGGTCCGGCCCTCCGACCGCTCGATCATCTCGCTGCGGCGGCCCGGATGGGCGTAGAGGTCGATTTCCTCGTATTTCACGCCCTTGCCGTCGAGCAGGCTCTTGGCCCGCATGCAGTAGGGACAGAAGGGCGTGGTGTAGATGACGACGTCGGCCATGCCACTGGGCTCCTGTTGCAGGTGTAGAAATTATAGGATCAACCTGCGGGAGGCGCCAGACGTTGCAGCCCGCGGTGAGCGCCGGTCAGCGTCGCCGGGCACGCCCCTTTTCAGGCGTCAGCGATGCACCACGCGCGCCAGCGTCAGCACGTCGACCCGGGCCGCCCCGGCGCGCAACAGGACCCGCGCGCATTCCGCCAGCGTCGCCCCGGTGGTCATCACGTCGTCGACGATCACCAGCCGCTGACCAGTCACCGACTGTCCCGGCCGCAGGCGGAAGGCGCCCTTGACGTTGCGATGGCGCCCCTGGCGGTCCAGCCCGCCCTGGGTCGGAGTGGATCGGCGGCGTTGCAGCAGGTCGGGAGTGGCGGGAACGCCGCAGTGGCGCGACAGCGCCTGCGCCAGCAGCGCCGCCTGGTTGTAGCGGCGATGGAACAGGCGGGCGCGGTGCAGCGGCACCGGCAGCAGCCGGTCGGCATCCTCCAGCAACTCCCGACCGGCGCGGGCAAGCCAGACGCCGTAGGCCTTGGCGGCATGGATGCGGTCGCCATGCTTGAAGCCCAGCACCAGCGGCCGGCTGCCGTCGTCATAGGCCAGGACCGCGCGGGCGCGGGCGAAGGGGGGCGGGGAGGCCATGCAGGCGCCGCACAGCGTGCCCTCCTGCGCCTCGTATTCGAAGGGGAGTCCGCAGCAGGCGCACAGCGGCGGGGCGATGAAGCTCAGCTTGACCCAGCAGGCGGCGCACAGGCCGCCCTGACGGTCCACCGCCTCGCCGCAGCTGAGGCAGCGCGGCGGCAGCAGGGCGTCGAGCAGCAGGGTCGCCGCGCCGGCCGCGGTGCGGCCCAGTCCGGACAGGATCGCGGATGGCTGCATCGCCGCCGCCCCGGTCACTGCAGCATGGCGATGCGTTCGAAGATCACGCCGGTGTAGTCGCGCAGCGCCAGATAGATCGCCGGGCCGGTGACGAACAGGATCACCAGCGTCGCGAAGAATTTCACATCCTGCTGCAGCGACGACTCGTTGATGTTGGTGGCACTCTGGAACAGCATCAGCCCGGCCGACAGCAGGGCGGTGATGCCCAGCGGCGGCAGCGAAATCTTCAGGATGACCATCAGCGCTTCGTGGCTGACGGCGATTGCTTCGTCGATGCCCATTCCAATGCCTGTGCGTGGGGTGGCGTGGCGAAGGTGAATTGAAGAAGGTATCTGGGCTGCGAGTGTAGCACGGTTGTCGTGCCGCCGGGCTGGGGTATAGTGCGGCCATGACAAGCCCCGACAGCATGACCGTCTTCGACCGCGCGCTGGTCCGCCGCCGCCGCGACCGCGCCGTCGCCGAATTCACCGATCACGCCTTCCTGTTCGAGGAGATCGCCGACCGCCTGGCCGACCGGCTGGAGGACGTGATCCGTCCCTTCCCGCTGGCGCTCGACGTCGGCTGCCACGACGGGGCGATGGGGCGCATCCTGAAAGGCCGCAAGGGGATCGAACGGCTGGTCGCCTGCGACCTGTCGCCGGACTTCGCGCGCGCCGCCGGCGGTCCGGGCAACCCTGCCGTCGCGGCTGACGAGGAGTTCCTGCCCTTCGCCCCCGGCAGTTTCGATCTGGTGGTCAGCAATCTCAGCCTGCACTGGGTCAACGACCTGCCGGGTGCCCTGGTGCAGATCCGGCAGGCGCTGAAGCCGGACGGGTTCTTCTGCGCGTCGATGCTCGGCGGCCAGACGCTGGCCGAACTGCGCCGCTGCCTCTTCGAGGCGGAGATGGAGGTGTCGGGCGGCGTCTCCCCCCGTGTGTCGCCCTTCGCCGAGATCAAGGATGCCGGCGGGTTGCTGCAACGCGCCGGTTTCGCCCTGCCGGTGGTCGACAGCGACGTCATCACCGTGACCTACTCCGACGCCTTCGCCCTGATGCGCGAGCTGCGCGGCATGGGCGAGACCAACGCCGTGCTGGCGCGTCGCAAGGTTCCGGCAACCCGGTCCATGCTGTTCGACGCGGCGCAGCGCTATGCCCGGCTTTACGCCGAGCCGGACGGGCGGATTCCGGTGACCTTCGAGGTGCTCTATCTCGCCGGCTGGTCGCCGCATGAAAGCCAGCAGCAGCCGTTGAAGCCCGGCAGCGGACAGATCCCGCTGGGCGACGCGCTGAAGGGCGGCGGTATCCACTGAGCGGTGGCAAGGGGGAGCGGTGGCGTGGGGCCCGGTTTACGCAACCAGCTTCCACGCCATCCAACCCAAAACCCCGGCGTTCACCAGCATGATCGCCGGGGCGACGCGGGCGACGGCGGTCCGCCAGGTGCGGCCGGCGATGTGGCCGGCCAGCCCGACCGCCAACAGGCTCGGCACCGTGCCGAGCGCGAAGGCGGCCATGCCGAGCGCGCCGGTCAGCGCGCTGCCGCTCGCCGCCGCCACCGCGATGGCGCCATAGAGCATCCCGCAGGGAATGAAGCCCAGCGCCACCCCCAGCCCATAGCCGCGCCAGCCGGTCGGGTTGCCGAACAGCGGCCGGGCAAGCCGGGACACCCGGTCGCCCCACCAGCGCTGCAGCCCGTTGCCGCCCAAGGACGGCATCCTGGGCAGCCAGGACAGGACGTTGCGCACGGCATAGCCGAGGAAGAACAGCGCCGCCAGCGCCAGCAGCGCCACCGACAGCCAGCGCAGGCCGGGCAGCGCCCCGACATGGCCGGCGACCGAGGCCGACAGCGCGCCGACCAGCGCATAGGTCGTCGCCCGGCCGGCATGGTAGGGCAGCACGGCGGCTCCGGTCAGGCGCCGGAACTCCGACATCGCCGACAGCGGCACCCGCTCCAGCCGGGCCGAGACCTGGGCCAGCACGAAGGGACCGCACATGCCGGTGCAATGGGTGGTGCCGCCGACCAGCCCGGCGGTCAGCAGGGCCAGCAACAGCCCGCCGTCGCGGTCGATGACCACGGCGCACTGATTCAGTCCGGCGTCCAGCAGCGACAGCGCGTCCAAGGCAAGGCCTCTCCGGTTCGGGAACTTGGCGGCGATCATAGGGGGAGGGGGAGGGCGGCCCAATGACGTGCGTCAATGGTGGAGGCGCGCTTTCGGGGGTGTGGGGGAAAGCGACCGGGGATGGTTCTACCCCATTTCCCGTGTCGGTCGCTTAACCCCACGCCCCTCATGCCAGCAGGCGGGCGATGGGCGGGCGGCTGGGGTGGAGGACGACGCCGTCGTCGGCCGGTTCGACCTTCGCATCCGGATAGGCGGCCAGCGCATATTGCAGGGCCTGGACGAAGCGCGGCTTGAAATGCTTCATCTGGTCGTAGCCGGCGCCGAACTGGGCATAGAGCGACGGCCAGGAGATCGGTTGCGGCCGGCTCAGCGAATGCAGCCGGTAGGCCAGCCAGACATAGAGATCGAGGCTGAGCGAACGGTCCTTCAACTGCCGCACCGCCTCCTCCAGCAGCGGCACCGGGTGGTCGCGCAGCGCCTGGAAGAAGGTCTCGTCCAACTGCACCACATCGTTCCACAGCGTGCCCTGGCGGTCGTCGCCGAGATCGTCGTGGAAGATCAGGCCGCGCTTGACGATGCCGCCCTTCTCGAACACGTCGGCGTCCTCGCCGTCCCAGAAGAACTTCAAGGTGCAGGCGGAAATGCGCAGCGACTGCTCGCGGAAGCCGCGGAAGGTCTCGCCGCCGACGCTGATCCCCATCCGGGTCAGCCAGTCGCGCATGGAGCGGCCCAGTTCGACCTCGCGGCGGCCGGTGCGCACCGCCTGGGTCTGCAGATAGATCAGGATCATGCGCGCCCGCGCGCCATAGGGCACGCCGAACAGCTTCATCTTGCCGTTCACCTTCAGCCGGCCCGGTTCGACCAGCAGCGTCACCTGATGGCCGCGCTTTTCCCAGGGCACGTCGTCGGCCAGCTTCTTGTGCGGCAGGCTGGTCAGGCAGAAGCCGCTGTAGGTGATGCCGAGATGCTGGTTCTCGTCCGCCAGGATGTCGGCGGCGATGTCCACCAGCGTCCGCTCCTCCGGCCGGACCAGGGCGCGCGCCTTGTCCCGGCCATGTTCGATCACCAGCCTGTGTATGTCGCCCATGGCAGCCTCACCCGGATGTTGTGGCATCCTGGTGAGCGGCGGGCGGTGGAGTCAACGTGGGGTTAGGCGACCGTGCTAGTCGACGGTTAGTTGTTAGACTTATTAGTTGAGTCGCCGCTTATCCCCATGGGGAAAGCCCGAGTCGCGCCGCTTTTCCCCACGATTCCGGCGCTTTTCCCCACGGGGGACGGGGTGGAAAAAGGGGGCCGGTCGCTTTTCCCCACGGCCCGCAAGGGGCGACTCGCGGTGGTTGCGGAGGGACTCGGGGAAGGGGCGGTCGCTTAACCCCACAGTCGTGGAATTGATGCCCCCACCCTCCCACGGCTTCGCCGCGGGTCCCTCCCTCCCCCGCCTTCGGCGGGAGAGGGTGAGTTTGTGAAGCGGCGGCAGTTCCCTCTCCCTCGAAGAGGGGGAGGGTTAGGGAGGGGGCATTCGAAGCCGAAACGTCCTCAATGGCTCATCAGCACCGGAACCGTCATGTGCCGCAGCATGAAGCGGGTCATGCCGCCCAGCACCAGTTCGCGGAAGCGGGAGCGGCCATAGGCGCCCATCACCAGCAGGTCGCAGCTTTCGTCGGCGGCCATGTTCAGCAGGGTGTCGCCGGGCTCGACCACGTCGGTGGCGACATGGGTGGCCTCCACGCGGCAGCCGTGGCGGGACAGGTGGCGGGCGATGTCGGCGCAAGGCTCGTCGCCCAGCCCGTCCAGGCCGGGCTTCGGATTGGCGGCCATCACCACCACGCGCTTGGCGGTGGTCAGCAGGGGCAGGGCGTCGCCGACGGCGCGCGCCGCCTCGCGGCTGCCGTTCCAGCCGACCAGGACCCGCTCGCCGATGGTGGCGAAGCGGCCGGCATAGGGGACCACCAGAAGCGGCCGGCCGCATTCGAACAGAAGGTCGGCCGGCTGGGCGACGGGCTGGTCGCGGTCGCGCTCCGGATCGGGCTGGCCCACCACGATCAGGTCGGCATAACGGCCGCGCACCGCGGCGGTGATGGTCGGATCGCCTTCCTGCACCAGCCATTCTGAGCGGTCGGTCAGGCCATGGAGGCGCATGGCGTCGTCGAAGGCCGCCGCCATCCGGTCCGTCTGGTCCTTGAGGCTCTGCCGGCGGCTTTCGCGCAGCTCCTGCGGGATTTCGGCTTCGATATAGCCGGGGAACACCATGTCGGTGAAGGCATAGAGCGCGGTCAGATGCGCATCGCACCGGGTCGCAAGCCGCGCCGCAAGGTCGAGACGTGCCGCGGACGCGGGCGTATCATCGACGACGACCAGGAAGTCCTTGAGAGCCATGGCGTAATTCCTGCCCAAATTGTGATCGTTGCCGTTATCGTCGGGGGGTGTACGACCATGCGGTGCCGATCGGGGCGACATCCCCAGCCGCGTTGGCCCCACTTGTATTGGCAGTATAAATCCGACCGGCCCGGCCGCCGCCTTTCCTTTCCAGGGCACAGCCATGTTCTCGCCGCGTTCCTGCACCGCACAAAAACGACCGTCGGTCGGACTTCCGGTCAAGCTTGCAATCTCAGGCCGCAAGAGGTGTGACAAAGAACGGAGATAATTCCATCGTTCTTTCTCCACAGAACAGAAAACCCGGATTGTGTGCTGTGTTTCGCTGCAACCTCGGCTTGAATGAATACTATGATATGCCCATGATCATGCCCATGTGTCTCCGTTGCATCGCCTGTAGAAATGTCCAAGCTCTGCTGCACTATGGCAGCTTTGGTTTTGACGCGTGGGTGATACTTCGCGTAAGTGTTGGGTATCGATTTCCTGATGAGTACCCCGCTCTATCCTCGCCATGAGTCCAGATCCCCGAATCTCCGCGCTGGCCGACGCTTTATCGGGTGCCGCTTCCGGTGCGCCGGGGCTTGACGCCCTGCGTCAGATTCTCGACGCCATGACGGTGAAGGTCGCGTTGATGGACCCGCGGCGGCGGCACATCTACGCCAACCGCGCCTATCTGGAGATGATGGGGACGACGCTGGACAAGGCGGTCGGCGGCACCATCGGCGAACTTCTGGGGCAGGATCTCCTGCGCAACACGCAGGGTGCCGCCGAACGTGCGCTGGCGGGCGAGACGGTGCAGACCGAAGGCTGGATCACCCAGGCGGACGGCCAGCAGCGCTACGTGATGCGGCTGCACGCGCCGCACCGGGCCGAAGACGGCACCATCACCGGCTATTTCGTGATCCTGCAGGACATGACCGAGCGCCGGCAGGTGCAGGACGACCTGTTCCGCCTCGCCTACTACGACCCGGTGACCGGGCTCGCCAACCGCCTGATGCTGCTGAAGCACATGGCGGACTATCGCAACATGGGCGAGCCCTTCACGCTGGTCATCCTGGACATCGACCGCTTCGCCGAAATCCGCAGCAGCATGGGGCAGGGCTTCGCCAACGAGCTGCTGGACGGTCTGGCGCAGCGGATGGCGGCGCAGGCCGCCGCCTTCGACCTGATCGCGCGCGTCAGCGACCATGCCTTCGCCATGCTGGCGGGCGGCGTCTGCGACCGGCCGGCGCTGGAAAGCGCCGTCGAGGATCTGGCGGCGGTGGTGCGCTCCGCCCGCTCCAGCTCCGGCGGCACCGTGTTCCTGTCCGCCAGTATCGGCGTCGCCGTCTCGATGCCGACGCACGAGCGCCCCGACGACGTGCTGCGCGATGCCGAGATCGCCACCGCCCGCGCCCGCGAACAGGGTGGCGGCCGGCAGGCCTGGTTCGATCCGGCGATGCATTCCCATGTGGTCGAGCAGGTGCGGCTGGAACACGATCTGCGCGGTGCGCTGGACAGCGGCAGCGACCTGTGGGTCGCCTACCAGCCGATCGTGGAGATGGTGACCGGCGGTCTTGCGGGGTTCGAGGCGCTGATGCGCTGGACCCATCCCGAACGCGGCAACATCCCCCCCGGCATCTTCATCCCGATCGCCGAGAGCACCGGTCTGGTGGTATCGCTCGGCACCTGGGTCCTGCGGCAGGCCTGCCGGCAGATCGCGGAGTGGCAGGACCGCCGCGAACCCGGTTCCGCCCCACTGTTCATGAGCGTCAACCTGTCCAGCTACCAGCTGTCCGACCCCAACTTCGTCCAAGTCGTGCGCGAGGTTCTGCGCGAAACCGGGGTGGAGCCGTCCTGGATCAAGCTGGAGCTGACGGAAAGCGCCGTGATGGACAAGGCGGAACAGTCGATCCGCCTGCTGCGCGACCTGCGGGCGCTGGGCATCAAGCTGTCGATCGACGATTTCGGCACCGGCTATTCGTCGCTGTCCTACCTGCACAAGCTGCCGATCGACAGCCTGAAGGTCGACCGTTCCTTCGTCTCGGCCATGCACCAGTCGGAGGAAAACCGCGCCATCGTCCGCATCATCATGGATCTGGCGCGCCTGCTGGGGTTCGACGTGATCGCCGAGGGCATCGAGACCAGCGCCGACGCCAACCTGCTGCGCGCGCTGGCCTGCGACTACGGCCAGGGCTACCACTTCGCCCGCCCGCTGCCGCCGGAAGAGGCGGGGAAGCTGGTCGGCGGGGAATTGCCGTGGCAGATGCCGCGGTGAGGGTGGCGGCCTGACGCCGCCGCCCCCCGACCTCATTTCCCCCGCTCACTTCCCCCGGACGAACTTCGGCGTACCCGCCGCGCTGGGCAGCAGGCGGATGGCGTAGGGGCTGGTGCGCATCTGCGCCACCGCCTGGGCCGGGCCCGGCACGCTCTCGTGATAGCCGACGATCAGGTCGGCACCCTTCTGCTGCACGCTGTCGATGGCCACGCCATAGCCGGCCGTATCGCGCGGCCCCAGGAAGACCGCCACCGCCATCCGGCCGCCGGGCAGGGAGGATGGGGCCGGCTCGCCGACCCGCGCCCACAGCGCCGACCATTCACCGGAATCGCGGGCGACGACATAGGCGCGTTCGGCGGCGCTGCTGTGGTCGCCTTGCCAGCCGGTCCCGGCCTCCGCCTGGGCCGGCAGCAGATTGCCGTCGGCACGGTCGTTGCCGCCCTGGCAGGCAGCCAGAAGCAGCGCGGGTGTGAACAGCAGCGGGATCAGGCGGAGACGGAACGGCATCTTCATGGGACGGTCAGGCGCTCCGCGGCAGGATCGTCTCGACCAGCGACGCCCAATAGCTGGCGCCGGTGGTCAGGATCGCGTCGTTGAAGTCGTAATGCGGGTTGTGCAGGCGGCAGGACGGCCCGCGATGGCCGCCATGGCCGAGCCAGATGTAGGCGCCCGGCCGCTCCTTCAGCATATAGCCGAAATCCTCCGCCGCCATGGTCGGGTCGGGGGCCCAGACCACATTCTCCTCGCCCACCACCTTGGCCGCGGCCGTTGCGGCGATGCGCGCTTCCGGCTCGCTGTTCACCGTGGCGGGATAGCCGGGACGGAAACGCAGTTCGGCCTTGGCGCCCAGCCCCTCGGCGATGCTGGAGACGAGACGGGCGAACTGCTCCTGGATGCGGCGGTGGTTCTCTTCCGTGAAGGTGCGCATGGTGCCGAGCATCCGCGCGCTGTCGGGGATGACGTTGGCCGCGGTCCCGGCCTCCACCACCGTGATCGACACCACGGCACTGTCGGCCGGGTTGGTGCCGCGGCTGACCAGGCTCTGCGCCGCGGTGACGATGTGGGCCGACACCAGCACCGGGTCGATGCCGCGGTGGGGCATGGCGGCGTGGGCGCCGTGGCCGGTCACATGGATTTCGAACTGGTTGGCCGCGGCCATCACCGGGCCGGGATGAACGGCGATCTGGCCGGCCGGCAGCTCCGGCCAATTGTGCAGGCCATAGACCTGCTCGCAGTCGAACTGCCGGAAAAGCCCGTCGTCGATCATCCGCTTCGCACCGCCCAGCCCTTCCTCGGCCGGCTGGAAGATGAAGTGGACGGTGCCGTCGAAGTTGCGCGTCTCCGCCAGGTAACGGGCGGCGCCCAGCAGCATCGTCGTGTGGCCGTCATGGCCGCAGGCGTGCATCTTGCCGGCATGGCGCGAGGCATGGTCGAAGTCGTTGGCTTCCGGCATCGGCAGCGCGTCCATGTCGGCGCGCAGGCCGATCGTCCGGCCGCTGCCGGTGCCGAGTCCCTTCAGGGTGCCGACCACCCCGGTCCCGCCCAGGCCGCGATGCACCGTGATGCCGAATTCCGCCAGCTTCGCGGCGACGATGTCGGAGGTGCGTTCCTCCTCGAACCCCAGTTCCGGGTGGGCATGGATATCGCGCCGCCACGCGGTCATGTCGTCCTGGAAGGCGGCGATGCGGTTGTTGATCGGCATGTCTCTAACGTCTGGTTGGAATGGCTGGATGGCGTTCGGGGGAACCGGCGGGAGAAGGTGGGCAGGCAAGGAAGATGGGGCGTTCGGCCGGAACCGGCCAGATCGGCGCGGGTTCCCGGACGTGGCGGCGCCAGTCTGGCCGATTTGTGTGGCGAACGCCAGCGACAGCAAACAGCAATTCCGGGACTTAAAATGCTGCGGCTCCGCCGTCGCGGAACAGCCCGGCGCAGCCGTCGGGCTTTACGATCCGCGTGGTCGACGGCGGGTTGGCCGCCAGCTTCGACGCCGGGCGGATCGGCCGCCGCACCAGCTCGCCCCCGCAGTTCGGGCAGCGTTCCCCCGGCAGCCGGGCGCGGCAGTCGGCGCAGAAGGTGCATTCGAAGGAGCAGATATAGGCGTCCGGCGCCTCGGGCGGCAGGTCGCGGTCGCAGCATTCGCAGTTGGGGCGCAGGTCGAGCATGGCGTCGTCTCCGGTTCAGGGATGCGCCATGGAGGATAGCGGGACTTTCGGCGGCTGGTGAGTGGCGTGAATGCCGACGGGCGTGAAGATCTTGCCAAAGCGGTGCGCTCTCGTCGGCAGAGGCCACCGCTACGGTGGTTCAGCCCGCGACGAGCGCCGCCAGGACTTCGGACGCCAGCAGGCTGGGGTTGACCGGCTTGGCGATGACGCGGGTCACGCCCAGCTTGGCGAAGGCGGCGGAGGTCAGCTGGGACGGCACCTTGTCGTCGATGGCCGACAGGATGACCACCGGCATCTCCGGACGCAGCGAGCGGGCGGCCTTGATCACCTCGAATCCATCATGGTCCGGCATGATGATGTCGGTCAGGACAAGGTCGAATTTCTGCACATACAGGATGCCGATGGCCTCCGTTGCGCCGGCGCACAGGGTCAGCTCATGCCCCTCGCGCGTCAGGATCGCACGGATCAGGTTGCGCGTGACCGGATCGTCGTCAACCACAAGCAGCTTGGCCATGCCAGTTCCCGTCGCCCAGTTCCAGTCATTTGGATGCCGCGCGCAGATATAGCCTGAACTTCGGCATAAGCCAGAGGTCCTAGTCAATAGTCCGGGAGCCATTCCGCGTGTCAAAGTGTCACGCGGCGCCCAGTTCCGGACATTTGGATGCCGCGCTGTGAGAAACAGGCCGGTTCCGGTCCGCCGGCCTTGGAATGGGTTGTCCGTTTGGGGTAGTGTCCGCCCGCACCCCACGGACCAACAACGAGCAGACGCAAGACCGATGTTGCTTCCCAACGCCGTCCGCCGAATTGCCGGGGCCGCCTTTGCCGGTTCTGTCCTGTCCACCGTTTTCGCCGCCGGGCTTCTCTCGGCCGGCTCGGCCGCCGCTGCCGACCCGCGCCATCTCGGCACCTTCAAGGACTGGAACGCTTTCGTGTTCGAGGAGAAGGGGCAGAAGGTCTGCTACATCTCCAGCCAGCCCAAGAAGACGGAGCCGAAGGCGAAGCGCGGCGACATCTATACGCTGGTCACCCACCGCCCGGCTGAAAAGGCCCTGGACGTCGTCAGCGTCATCGTCGGCTATCCGTTCAAGAAGGGCAGCGAGGCCGAGGTCATCATCGACGGCAAGGACTTCAAGCTGTTCACCGACGGCGAGACCGGCTGGGCCCGCGATGCCGATGGCGACCGCGCCGTGACCGCGGCGATGCGCGACGGCAAGCAGATGGTGGTGAAGGGCGTGTCCGGCCGTGGCACCAAGACGACCGACACCTACAGCCTGGCCGGCGTCGGGCAGGCCTATGACGCCATCAACGAGGCCTGCGGCGTGAAGCGCTGATCGCCGCAGCGATCTACTCGGTCTTTTCCCCCTCGAGTCTTTTGACTCCGCGCGCTCATGGCCCTATGTAGTGGGGCCATGAGCGCCTCCAATCATGCCTCCGCCTTCGTTCCGCCGGCGACCGATGCCGACGGACGCAAGAACCTTGTCGGCCTGTCCCGCGAAGAGCTGGAAGCCGAGATGCTGTCGATCGGCCTGGAAAAGTTCCGGGCGCGCCAGCTCTGGCACTGGATCTACCACCGCGGCTCCACCGATTTCGCCGAGATGACCACGCTGGCCAAGCCGGTGCGGGAAAAGCTGGCCGACGTCTACATCGTGGCGCGGCCGACGGTGGTGAAGGATCTGAAGTCGGCGGACGGCACTCGCAAGTGGCTGCTGCGCATGCCCGACGGGCAGGAGGTGGAGAGCGTCCACATCCCCGAGGAGGACCGCGGCACGCTCTGCGTCTCCTCGCAGGTCGGCTGCACGCTGACCTGCCGATTCTGCCACACCGGCACCCAGCGTCTGGTGCGCAACCTGGATTCGGCGGAAATCGTGGCGCAGGTCATGCTGGCGCGCGACATGCTGGGCGAATGGCCGGCGCCGCCCGACGGGCGCATGCTGTCGAACATCGTCATGATGGGCATGGGCGAACCGCTGTTCAATTACGACAACGTCGCCAAGGCGCTGAAGATCGTGATGGACGGCGACGGCATCTCGATCTCCAAGCGGCGCATCACCCTGTCGACCTCCGGCGTCGTGCCGATGATGGAGCGCTGCGGCGAGGAGCTGAACGTCAACCTCGCGGTCAGCCTGCACGCGGTGACCGACGAGCTGCGCGACATCATCATGCCCATCAACCGCAAATATCCGCTGCGGGATCTGATGGAGGCGTGCCGCAATTACCCCGGCCTGTCCAACGCCCGGCGCATCACCTTCGAATATGTGATGCTGAAGGGGATCAACGACACGCCGGCCGATGCGCGGGCGCTGGTGAAGCTGCTGGAAGGCATCCCGGCCAAGATCAACCTGATCCCCTTCAACGAATGGCCGGGCGCTCCCTACGAGCGGTCGACCGCGCGGGCGATCCAGGTCTTCGGCGACATCGTCAACAATGCCGGCTATGCCAGCCCGGTCCGCACCCCGCGCGGCGAGGACATCATGGCCGCCTGCGGCCAGCTGAAAAGCGCCAGCCTGCGCCTGACCGCCGCCGAACGCGCCGCCATCGCCAACGTCATCGCGGAGAAGGACGCGGCGCTGGCGTCGTGAGGGCGGCTTGCGGGACGCCGGGAAAGGGCGCTTGACCATGGTCACGGACGGCGAGGCGGGGGGGATCGGACAAGGCATCCGGGCACCGGTGCCTTGCCGGCTGTGCGGGGCCGACAGCACGCCGATGTTCGAATTGCGTCTGATGGGGCGTCATCAGGCCGGTTTCTTCCAATGCACCGGCTGCGGATCGATGCAGACGGAACAGCCCTATTGGCTGGCCGAGGCCTATGCCGACCCCCGTCCGCTGACCGATGTCGGCATCGTCGCCCGCAGCATGGATCTGTCGATGCGGGTGGACCTGATCCTGTCGATGCTCGGTGTCGGCGCTGACGCCCTCTGCCTCGACTGGGCCGGCGGCAACGGGCTGTTCGCCAGGATGATGCGGGACCGCGGCTGGAACGTCTTCCTGCACGAGCCCTACACGCCCAATTTCTACGTACCGTTCCATTCCGCCGAATTGGCCGGGCTGGAGCGGGCGGACGTCGTCACCGCCTTCGAGGTGCTGGAGCATCTTCCCGAACCGGCGCGCGATACCGAGGCGTTGTTCGCCTTCGATCCGGACATCCTGATCGTGACGACCGAACTCTACGCCGGGCAGGACCGGGGCTGGTATTATTTCGGCGAGGACAACGGCCAGCACGTGTTCTTCTACACCCGCAAGGCGCTGGAACTGATCGCCCGCCGTCATGGACGCGGCCTGATAACCGCCGGATCGATGCATTTCCTGCTGCGTGCCAGGCCGCTGCGCTGTGCCTATGGCATGGCCGAGATCCGCGCGCTGGCCGACCTGCTCGGGGATCCGGATCGCTTTCATGCCAGAGCGATGGAGCGGATGTCGGACCATATGCGCCATCCCTTCCGCCACGCCCTGCACGATCATCAGGAGATCCTCGGCAGGCTTCAGGCGGGAGAGAAACCGGCCTGACCGGCGCCACGACCGGATTGCACCATGCCCGCCGCCTATGACAGGGTGTCGGCACTTTCGCCAAACAGACCCGGTTCCAGCATCGGCATGCCCGCCCCCATCGAGGACATCATCGCCAAGGCGATCAAGGACGCCGACAAGTCCTTCTTCAACGAGGATTACGCCAAGCAGGCGAAGGCCGTGACCGCCGCGCTGAAGAAGGCGGGGTACGAGGTGGCGCCGGTGAAGCCGCCGCCCGGTCTGGTCGAATGGGCCAAGGACAACATTCCGTTCGGCCGTCTTAGGCCCGCGGAACTGATTACGCAGATGTACTCGATGATGGTCGAGAACGTGCGCCGCTTCGACAAGTAGCGGGGAGCCAAGCGCGGCGGTCCCGGACTGGCTTCTTTCGCTGGTAATACCACGGAACCCGAAGGCCGTTTCTTTTCAGCCACTTCCCGCGCTGCGCCAAAATCGTCACACCAGCACTTTCGGCCACCCCCCGCCGTTGACTCGGCTGCTGCGGGAGCGTAATTCATTGCGCCAACCAATAGGACGGGACAGCCGTCTTAAAAAGGGCACGCACCACCCAGCCGCCGCGGCAATCGTCATGTTGCGCCGCGTCCGGCCGCGAACAGAGGACGACGCAATGGCAAACGGCAGCGGTCGGCCGCTCTCCCCGCACCTTCAAGTCTACAAACTCCCGTTGACCGCAGTCATGTCCATCACGCACCGCATCACGGGCGTCGGGCTGGCTGTCGGCACGCTCCTGCTGGTCTGGTGGCTGGTCGCCGCCGCCGCCGGTCCGGAGGCGTTCGCACGCGCGCAGGGCTTCATCGGGTCGTTCTTCGGCCTGCTGCTGATGTTCGGCTGGTCGGCGGCGCTGTACTACCACCTGTGCAACGGCATCCGCCATCTGGTCTGGGACGCCGGCAAGTCGTTCGAGCTGACCGATGCCGACCGCAACAACAAGGTGGTCCTCGGCGCGACGGCGGTGCTGACCGTGCTGACCTGGATCGTCGGCTTGGCCGTGTGGTGAGGAGATAAGACATGGCGTCCAATAGCAAGACCCTCCGTTCGCCGCTTCAGGTCGCGCGCGGTCTGGGTTCCGCCAAGCATGGCACCGAACATTGGTGGTCGCAGCGTCTGACCGCGATCGCCCTGGTCCCGCTGACCGTCTGGTTCGTCTTCGGCGTCATCGGCCATCTCGGCGCCGATCACGCCGGGTTCATCGCCTGGATGAAGTCGCCCTTCTCGGCCGTCATGATGGTCCTCACCGCCGTGGTCGTCTTCCACCACGCCCAGTCCGGGCTGCAGGTGGTCATCGAGGACTACGTGCATGTGGAATGGCAGAAGATGGCGCTGATCATCGGCGTCAAGTTCCTGTCCTTCGCCCTGGCGGCGGCCTGCGTGCTGGCCGTCGTGAAGATCTTCATCGGAGCCTGACGACCATGGCGACCGCCTACAACATCATCGACCACAACTATGACGTCGTCGTCGTCGGCGCCGGCGGCGCCGGTCTGCGCGCCACCTTCGGCATGGCCGAAAAGGGCCTGAAGACCGCCTGCATCACCAAGGTGTTCCCGACCCGCTCCCACACCGTGGCGGCGCAGGGCGGCATCTCGGCCGCGCTCGGCAACATGGGCGAGGACGACTGGCGCTACCACATGTACGACACCGTGAAGGGGTCGGACTGGCTGGGCGACCAGGACGCCATCGAGTACATGTGCCGCGAGGCCATCCCGGCGATCATCGAGCTGGAGCACTACGGCGTGCCCTTCTCGCGCACGCCGGAAGGCAAGATCTACCAGCGCGCCTTCGGCGGCATGACCGCGCAGTACGGCAAGACCCAGGCCTACCGGACCTGCGCCGCCGCCGACCGCACCGGCCACGCCATCCTGCACACCCTCTACCAGCAGTCGCTGAAGCACGAGGCGGAGTTCTTCGTCGAATACTTCGCGCTCGACCTCATCATGGAGGACGGCGTCTGCAAGGGCGTGCTGGCCTGGAACCTGGACGACGGCACGCTGCACCGCTTCCGCGGCCAGATGGTCGTGCTGGCGACCGGCGGCTACGGCCGCGCCTACTTCTCGGCGACCTCGGCCCACACCTGCACCGGCGACGGCGGCGGCATGATCCTGCGCGCCGGCCTGCCCCTGCAGGACATGGAGTTCGTGCAGTTCCACCCGACCGGCATCTACGGCTCCGGCTGCCTCATCACCGAGGGCGTGCGCGGCGAGGGCGGATACCTGACCAACTCCAACGGCGAGCGCTTCATGGAGCGCTATGCCCCGTCGGCCAAGGATCTGGCGTCGCGCGACGTCGTGTCCCGCTCGATGACCATCGAGATCCGCGAAGGCCGCGGCGTGGGCGAGCACAAGGACCACATCCATCTGCACCTTGAGCACCTGCCGCCGGAGATCATCCACCAGCGCCTGCCCGGCATCGCCGAGACGGCCAAGATCTTCGCCGGCGTGGATGTGACCAAGGAGCCGATCCCGGTTCTGCCGACCGTCCACTACAACATGGGCGGCATCCCGACCAACGTTCACTGCGAGGTTCTGTCGCCGACGGCTTCGAACCCCGATCAGGTGGTGCCGGGCCTGATGGCGATCGGCGAGGCGGCCTGCGTGTCTGTCCACGGCGCCAACCGCCTGGGCTCCAACTCGCTGCTCGATCTGGTGGTGTTCGGCCGCGCGGCCGCCATCCGCGCCGCCGAGGTCGTCAAGCCGGGCAAGGCCACCTCGGTCAAGGCCGACAGCTGCGACAAGGCGCTGGAGCGGTTCGACCGCATCCGCAACGCCAAGGGCACGATCAAGTCGGCCGACCTGCGGCTGGAGATGCAGCGGACGATGCAGAACAACTGCGCCGTCTTCCGCACCGGCGAGGTCCTGGACGAGGGCGTGAAGAAGATCGACGCCGTCTATGCCAAGAAGGGCGAGATGGCGATCTCCGACCGTACGCTGGTCTGGAACTCCGATCTGGTCGAGGCGCTGGAACTGGACAATCTGCTGGGCCAGGCGGTCGCCACCCTGCATTCCGCCCAGAACCGTCCGGAAAGCCGCGGCGCGCATGCCCGCGAGGACTATCCGAACCGCGATGACGAAGGCTGGATGAAGCACACCGTCATCTGGGTCGCGGACAACGGCGAGACGAAGATCGATTACCGCCCGGTCCACATGTACACCCTGACCGACGAGGTCGAGGTCTTCCCGCCCAAGGCCCGCGTGTACTAAGGCCCGCCGGATAAAGGAAATCAGCCATGGTTGAATTCAACCTGCCAGCCAACTCCAAGGTCGGCGTCGGCAAGACCGTCAACGTCGCGAACGGCGCCAAGCGGGCCAAGACCTTCAAGATCTACCGCTGGAACCCGGAGGACGGCCAGAACCCGCGCGTCGACTCCTACGTGGTCGACCTCGACAAGTTCGGGCCGATGATCCTCGACGCGATCATCTACATCAAGAACCAGGTCGACAGCACCCTGACCTTCCGCCGGTCCTGCCGCGAGGGCATCTGCGGGTCGTGCGCGATGAACATCGACGGCACGAACACGCTGGCCTGCCTGAAGGCGATCGACGAGGTTCCGGGCGACGTCAAGATCTACCCGCTGCCGCACATGCCGGTGGTGAAGGATCTGGTCCCCGACCTGAAGCACATCTATGCCCAGCTCGCCTCGATCAAGCCGTGGCTGCAGACCCAGTCGCCGGCCCCGAGCCGCGAGCGCCTGCAGTCGCCGGAGGACCGCGCCAAGCTGGACGGCCTCTACGAGTGCATCCTGTGCTTCTGCTGCTCCACCTCCTGCCCCAGCTACTGGTGGAACGGCGACCGCTATCTCGGCCCGTCGATCCTGCTCCAGGCCTATCGCTGGATCGCCGACAGCCGCGACGAAATGACGGGCGAGCGCCTCGACAACCTCGAGGACCCGTTCCGTCTCTATCGCTGCCACACCATCATGAACTGCACCAAGGCGTGCCCGAAGGGTCTGAACCCCGCCAAGGCCATCGCCGAGATCAAGAAGCTGATGGTCGTGCGCCGCTGACCGCGAAGAGCGGTCGTATTCCACTGACCAAAAGCGTTCGCGACAAGGAAAAGGCGCCCCTTCGGGGGCGCCTTTTTCGTTTGTGCGGGGTCAGACGAAGTCGGGGTCGGTGGGCCGCGACGGGGGCAGGTCATTGCCGGGTGCCGGGGCGTCGGTGGTGCCGGGGCCGCCGGGATCGGGTAGGTCGGGATTGTCGGTGCCCGGCAGGTCGACGATCGGGACATCCTCGTGCGGGCCGGGGAAAGGGTTGGGTGGGGCGGCGCTGAGGCCG
The DNA here is from genome assembly GCF_008365135.1 of Azospirillum sp. Sh1. Classification (NCBI taxonomy): domain Bacteria; kingdom Pseudomonadati; phylum Pseudomonadota; class Alphaproteobacteria; order Rhodospirillales; family Azospirillaceae; genus Azospirillum; species Azospirillum sp. Sh1. The sequence goes on from NZ_VTTK01000012.1 coordinate 44,391, forward strand.
GGGGCGGTGGTCGGCATGGAGTGCTTCCCCTCTGTTGATCGTTTGCGCTCGTGCGCTCCCCTGTATCAACGGCCGAGTCCGCAATCCGCTCCATCGCACGGGACGATTGCATGCGGACCGGTTGACCGGCGGCGGCGAGGGGGTATGCTCTTCGGGAGATCACCAACGACGACGAACCACGAATGGGCGGTGCCGGCCGGCGGCGCCCAGCGAATGGACACATTTTCTTTTCTAGGGAAGGACCAATCATGGGCGGCATGGCAGGCCAGGCGTGGAGCTGGATCCAGGGCGAATGGATGGAGGGCAATCCCCCCATCGTCGGACCGCTGTCCCACACGCTGTGGCTCTCTTCGACGGTCTTCGACGGCGCGCGCGCCTTCCAGGGCGTGGCCCCCGACCTCGACCTGCATTGCGCCCGCGCCATCCGCTCCGCCCAGGTGATGGGGCTGGAGCCGATGGTCACCGCCGGCGAAATCGAGGAGCTGTGCTGGGACGGCATCCGCCGCTTCCCGAAGGAGGCGGAACTGTACATCCGCCCGATGTTCTACGCCGATGACGGTTTCGTCGCCCCGGCGCCGGAGAGCACGCGCTTCGTCCTGTCGATCTACGAAGACCCGCTGCCACAGCCGACCGGCTTCGCCGCCTGCATCTCCACCCGCCGCCGCCCGATCCCGACCATGGCCCCGACCGAGGCCAAGGCCGCCTGCCTCTATCCCAACGCCGGCATGGCGCTGACGGAGGCGCGCAAGCGCGGCTTCCAGAACGCCATCATGCTGGACGTCATCGGCAATGTGGCGGAGTTCGCCACCTCCAACATCTTCATCGCCAAGGACGGCGTGGTGCGCACCCCGGTGCCGAACGGCTGCTTCCTGAACGGCATCACCCGTCAGCGCGTCATCGCCCTGCTGCGCAACGACGGCGTGACGGTGGAGGAATGCACCCTGACCCCTCGGGATGTGCTGGAGGCCGACGAGGTCTTCTCGACCGGCAACCACGCCAAATGCGTGCCGGTGACCAGGGTGGAGGACCGCAGCCTCGCCGCGGGTCCGATCTTCCAGCGGGCGCGGGCGCTCTATTGGGAATACGCCTTCCGCTGATCGAGCAGCGCCACCGCCGCCCCGCGGTGATGGGCCAGCGTGGCGGCCAGGCGGGCCAGCCACGCATCGGTCCGGCAGGCGGTCGCGGTCAGTCCGCGGCGACGCCGGGCGGTGGCGAGGCGCGCTTCGGCCGCGAGGTCCGTGTGCAGGCGGAGCGTTGCGGCGCGTTTGACGGCGTTGGCGCGGGCCGCGCCGCCGAGCAGGGCGGTGCGAAGCTCGGGCTTCGGTGTCGGGCCGTCATGGGTGCGGTGAAGGCTGTCCAGGCGGGCGGCTCGGTCCATGGAATGGACGGTAGCGCCTTCCGGGGCGAGCGGTAAAGGTAAATTTTCCTAGGAAGGATCGGGTATGGAGAGGCATTTGCCCCCTCCCTTACCCTCCCCGCTTCGCGGGAGAGGGAACTGCCACCGTCCTTCACATAACCTCCGCAAGCATCCGACCCCCTCTCCCGCGACAGCGGGGGAGGGATGGGGAGGGGGCACCCAAAGCCGAACTTTACTTCACTGGCTCGCCCAGATGATCCGCGCCATCCAGGCGACGTCCGACAGTGGGATGCTGCGGTCGGGGTGGGCGCGGTTGATCGACAGCAGTTCTATCTTGGTCGCCGTCTCTCGGATCAGCTGCTTGGCCATCACCTCGCCGCCCTTGGTGCGGACGACGACGCGGTCGTTGCGGCGGATCTGCGCGGCGGGCGAGACGATGATGGTGTCGCCGTCGCGATAGACCGGCTCCATGCTGTCGCCGGAAATCTCCAGCGCGTAGGCGTGCGGATCGCCCAGGCTGGGGAACAGCAGCTCGTCCCAGCCGCTGCCGGCGGGGAAGCCGGCGTCGTCGAAATAGCCGGCCGAGCCGGCCTGGGCATAGCCGATCACCGGAACCCGCTGCAGCGGGGTGGTGCCGGCGCCGTCGCCGACCAGCGACACGAATTCCGACAGCGACGCGCCGGTGGCGTCCAGCACCTTGGAGATGCTTTCCGTCGAGGGCCAGCGCAGCTTGCCGTCGTTGGTCGTGCGCTTGCTCTTGTTGAAGGTGGTCGGGTCCAGTCCGGCGCGCCGCGCCAGCCCGGAGGCGGAGAGCCCGTGCTGCGCCGCAAGACGGTCGATGGCCCGCCAGATGTCCGTGTGTTTCAGCATGGGACGATAATCTCATAAAGCCGCGACAGCGTCCCTAGGAACTTTTTCATAAACCTGTTGACCGCATGCGCTGGGTGGAACATAACGCAAACAGACGGCGCGGCCACAACCCAGGCCCGGCGCCCGCTCTTTCAAAAATCCGAAGCCGCAAGGAGACCAGCATGCTGAGTCCGGCCGCCCCCGCTTTGTCCGCCGCCCGCCTATCCCAGGTCGTGCCCTTGAAGGCGGAGCCTTACAGTGTCGACGGCGAACCCTTTGCCGGCGCGGAAGAGGCGTGGTTCTGGGCGGTGCAGGCGCATGACGCCAAGGCGGCCGGGGCGCGGATCGTCGCCGGCTGCGGGCAGGTGGCGCGGCCCTGCGAACCGCAGGACGTGCTGCGGGTGGTCGACCGGCTGTACCGGACGCGCAAGCTGATGCGCGACCATCTGCATGTGCTGGTCCATTACGGCCGCCGCCAGAGCGCGCCGGAGCCGGAGCGCTTCCGCGAACAGCGCGCCCATTCCCTGTGGACCGAGGCCTTCGCCGCCATCGCTCCCGCCCTGCGCGACAAGGGCATCGTCCGGGGCATCGCCCGATGACCGCCACCCCCTGGACGGCGGCCTGGGTGGTCTATCGCGGGGAGGCGCCGCTGTGGTGGCTGCGGCTGCTGAAGCCGGGATTCCGCCACTGTCTGGCGTTGTTGACCGACGGGCGGCGCTGGGTGGCGGTCGATCCGCTGGCCGGCTTCACCGACGTGGCCGTTCTGGACCTGCCGGCCGGGTTCGACCTGCCAGGCTGGTACCGCGCCCAGGGGCTGACGGTGGACGCCGCCCCGCTGCGCCGCCCGGCCGGCCCCGCCCCCTGGGGGCCCTTCACCTGCGTCGAGGCGGTCAAGCGCCTGATCGGCCTGCGCGCCCGCCGGGTGCTGACCCCCTGGCAACTGCACCGCCACCTGACCGGAGGAAACCGCGAATGCCCGCATCCGCAGCCGTGAAACCGCCCGCCCGCCGGAAAGGTGACCTGTCGGAGCCCGAGGTCCTGCTGGAGCGCTACCGTGCCGCCCGCGAACGGCGCAGCGTGTGGGAAAGCCATTGGCAGGACTGCTACGACCATGCGCTGCCCAACGGCCGGCCCTTCCGCGGCGGCGGCACGCCGGGCGAACGCCGGGTCGACCGCCTGTTCGACGGCACAGCGCCCGATGCGGTGGAGCAGCTGGCGGCCAGCCTGCTGTCGGAACTGACGCCGCCCTGGTCGCGCTGGTTCGGCTTCCAGCCCGGCCCCACCCTGACCGGGGCGGAACGCGACCGTGTCGCCCCGCTGCTCGACCGCGCCGCCGGCATCGTCCAGGCCCATTTCGACCGCTCCAACTTCGCGGTGGAGATCCACCAGACCTTCCTCGACCTCGTCACCGTCGGCACCGCCAGCCTGCTGATGGAGGAGGCCGCCCCCGGCGCGCCGTCGAGCCTGCGCTTCACCGCCGTTCCGCTGGCCGAAGCGGTGCTGGAGGAGGGGCCGGACGGCCGGCTCGACGCCACCTTCCGCCGCAGCGAGGCGACGCTGGCGCAGATCCTCCAGCGCTTCCCCGGCGCCGACCTGCCCGACGAACTGCGCGGCCGAGCCGCCGAGGATCCCGACAGCGGCTTTCCCCTGGTCGAGGCGGTGCTGCCCGACGGTGCGGCCTATCGCTGGGGCGTGGTGCTGGACAGCGGGCTGGCCGAACCGTCCTGGCTGGCGCAGGGGCGCTTCGCCCAGTCCCCGTTCGTCAATTTCCGCTGGCTGAAGGCGCCGGGCGAGACCTATGGCCGCTCGCCGGTGATGAAGGCGCTGCCCGACATCAAGACCGCCAACAAGGTGGTGGAGCTGGTGCTGAAGAACGCCTCCATCGCCGTCACCGGCATCTGGCAGGCGGACGATGACGGGGTGCTGAACCCCACCACCATCCGGCTGGTGCCCGGAACCATCATCCCGAAGGCGGTGGGATCGGCCGGGCTGACGCCGCTGGCCAACCCCGGCCGGTTCGACGTGTCGCAGCTGGTTCTGGACGATCTGCGCGGGCGCATCCGCCACGCGCTGCTGGTCGACCGTCTGGGGCCGGTGGAGTCGGCGCGGATGACCGCGACCGAGGTGCTGGAACGCTCGGTCGAGATGGCCCGGCTGCTGGGCGCCACCTACGGCCGTCTCCAGGCGGAGCTGATGACGCCGCTTGTGCTGCGGGCGGTGTCGATCCTGCGCCGGCGCGGCGAGATCCCGGACATCACCGTTGACGGCCGGCTGGTGGAATTGCAGCACCGCTCCCCGCTCGCCCAGGCGCAGGCCCAGCGCGACGTACAGGCGGCGCTGCGCTGGCTGGACAGCGTCAAGGCGCTGGGGCCGGAGGCGGAAGCGACGGTGGACGCGGCGGCGACCGCCCATTGGCTTGGCGAGGCCTTCGGCGTGCCGGCCAAGCTGATGCGGGCGGAGGCCGCCGCGCCTGCGGCCACGCCGCCGGCATCCCTCGCCGCGACGTCCGATGCCGGAGCCTCCAATGGCTGAGCGAACCACCGGCGAACAGGCCGGCTGGGACTGGCTGGAGGCGCCGGCCTCCGCCGGTCCGGACCCTGGCGCCGCGTCCGACGCCGATCCGGCGCCCAGCTTCGCCCGCTGCTTCGCCGGGGGTGACGGCCTGCGGGTTCTGGCGGTGCTGCGGGCGATGACGCTCGACCGCGCGCTTGGTCCCGACGCGCCGGAAGCGGCGCTGCGCCACCTCGAAGGACAGCGCCAGCTGGTCGCCACCATCCTCGCGCTGGTCGCGCGCGGGCGGGCGGGCTGACCGGCGGGGCTGCCGCTCTCCTCTTTCCCTTCCCTGCAGGAGCTGATGATGGCCGACACTCTGCTGACCGAAACCGCAGCCGCGATCGATGGCGCTCCGCCGCTGCCGATTCCGGAGAAGTTCCGCGATCCCAAGACCGGCGCCCTGCGCGTCGAGGCTCTGCTGAAATCCTATCTGGAGCTGGAACGCCGCCTGTCGTCGCAGGGGCGGTCGGGACAGGCGCCGCCGGACGGCGCATCCGGGCCGGCCTCCGAAGCCGCTCCCACTCCAGTCGATCCGGCCCCCTTCGATCCGGCCAACCTCGACCCGGCGCAGCTTCGCCGGCTGCTGGGCGCGCCGGAGACGCCGGACGGCTACAGCATCGCCTGCGACCATGGCCTGTTCCAGCCCGATCCGGACATCAACGGCCGCCTGCATGAGGCCGGCTATACCCCGAACCAGGCGCAGCTTCTCTACGATCTCGCCGCCGAGCGGATGATCCCGCTGATCCAGACCATGGCCGCCGAGTTCCAGGCCGAACGCGAGGTCGAGCGGCTGGTCGCCCGGTTCGGCGGAGAGGAGCGCTGGCGCGAGGTGTCGCGGCAACTGCTGGCCTGGGCCGGAAAGACCCTGCCGCCGGCCGCGGTGGAGGGGTTGGCGACCACCTACGAAGGTGTCATGGCGCTCTATGCGATGATGACCGGAAGCGAGCCCGCCGCCCTGTCGATGGCGGGCAACCGCCCGGCCGGCGGCGAGGGCGAGGCCGAACTGCGAACCCTGATGCGCGACCCGCGCTATTGGCGGGATCGCGATCCGGCGGTGATCGCCCGCGTCACCGAAGGGTTCCAGCGCCTTTATCCCGGCCAGCGCTGAGTTGAACCGTCGTCGGCCGCCATCCCCGCCGGCGCAAGGCGAGTGGCGGCCGACCCGAAGGACGGTGCAGGGACAAAGCGCCGCAGCATGCAACCTTCGTATGGGTTGGACAGGCATCTGTTGCGCGTGCGAAGAAAAATTGCATTGCACGGCTGAAACGAAGCCGTCACTTTCCCTTCTGCATGACTAACCGTCCGTTTACCGAACGGACAAGAGAGCGACGCCGGGCCCGATGACGCTGCGCCGCAAGATTCGCTGGCTGACCTGGATCGGCCTGATCGGCTGCCTGATGGCGGCGATTCCCGCGCTCTACCTGCTGCGGCAGGGCATGATCGCCGAGCGGGGGCAGGTCGCTGCCGCCCTGGTCGATTCGGCGGGCCTGCTGCTGCATGATCTGGAACGGTCGGCGTCCTCCGGTGCGATCTCCGGCGACGAGGCGCGCGACCGCGCGAGGACGGCCTTGCAGGCGCTGTCCGCCAAGCCCTTTCATGTCAGGATTTTCACGGACGGCGTCATTCCGCCGGGCTGGCCGGCCATCGACCGCGCAGTGACGGCGCAGGGACGGTTCGAGCCCTGGGGCTGGGCCATCGCCACCGCCGGCGACATCGGCGACCTCGACCGCGATTTCCTGATCGAGGCGTCGGGATTCCTGCTGTTCCTGGCGGCCTTGCTGGTGCTGAGCTGGCCGGGGTCGCGCTTCCTGTCGCAACATGTCGTCGGCCCCCTGGAAGCGCTGTCCGACCGCATGCGCCTGCTGACGGAGGGGCGGACCGACATCGACATTCCCGGCTGCGACCGCCGCGACGAATTCGGCGCGATGGCCCGCGCCATGGAGTTCTTCCGCCGCGCCGCCATCGCCCTGATCGAGCGGGACGAGCGGCTGGCCGGCATCATGAACAATGTCGGCGAGGCGATTCTGCTGGTCGACGCCTGCGGCCGGATCGAGGAGTACAACCCCGCCGCGGTGGCGCTGTTCGGCGTGCCTGCCGGGGACCCTGCCGGGGCTCTGCGCGGCCGGCCGCTGTCCGCGCTGTTCGCCGCCGCCGACCGCGCGCGGATCGATGCGCTGCTGGCCGGCATGGCGGCGGAGGCGGATGTTCCGGGGCCGGTGCGGGAGGAGGCGCTGGGGATCGAACGCGCGGGAAGCGGCGAACTGATCGACGCCTCGCTCAGCGTATCGCCGCTGGTGGTGCGGGGGCGGCGTGGCTTCGTCTGTGCACTGGCCGACGTGACGGAACGGCTGCGCCATGAGCGCGAGCTGATGCGTCTGGCCACCCGCGACCGGCTGACCGGCCTGCCCAACCGCGCGATGATCGAATCGCTGCTGGAGGCGGCGGTGGAGCGCAGCCGCCGTTACCGGCGCCCCTTCGCCGTGCTGTGCCTCGACCTGTCGCGCTTCAAGCTGATCACCGACACGCTGGGCCATCAGGCCGGCGACGCGCTGCTGCAGGAGGTGGCACGGCGGATCGTCGCCTCGGTGCGCGCCGCCGATCTGGTCGGCCGCATCGGCACCGACGACTTCGCCGTCGTGCTGGAGGAGATCCGCGATGCCGACGAGGCGGCGGCGATCGCCGGTCGCATCCTGGATGCCTTCGACGCGCCGGTCACCCTGCCGGGCTGCGAGCATTACGTCCGTCCGGCGGTCGGCATCGCCGTCTATCCGACCGATCTCGCCGGGGAAGGGGCCGCCGAGGGACGTTGGGATGCCGACGACCCGCAGGCGCTTCTGCGCTCGGCCGAGACGGCGCTCTATGCCGCCAAGCGGATGGGTGGGCGCCGCCATGCCTTCTTCCGTCCCGAACTGGCCGAACAGGCGCGGCGCCAGCTGGCGCTGGATGGCGATCTGCGGGCGGCGCTGGCGCTGAAGCAGTTCCGCCTGCATTACCAGCCCAAGGTGTCGCTGATCGACTACTCGCTGGAAGGCTTCGAGGCTCTGCTGCGCTGGGAGAAGCCGGGGGAGGGGGCAGGGGAGGGATCTGGGCGGGGAACCATGATCCCGCCCGGCGAGTTCATCCCGGTGGCGGAGGAGACCGGCTTCATCGTGCCGCTGGGCGACTGGGTGCTGGACGAGGCCTGCCGCCAGATGCGCGAATGGCTGGATGCGGGGATGGAGCCGGTGCCGGTCGCCGTCAACATCTCTCCCAAGCATCTGCGCAACCGCAGCGCCGAGGATTTCCAGCGCATCATCGACCGCCACGGCCTGCCGCCCGGCCTGATCGAGCTGGAGATCACCGAGGGCGCGGTGATGCAGGACATCGACCATGCGCTGGGCGTTCTTGCGTCGCTGAAGGCGATGGGCATCCGGGTGGCGGTGGACGATTTCGGCACCGGCCATTCGTCCTTGAGCTATCTGAAGCGGCTGCCGATCACCACGCTGAAGATCGACCGCTCCTTCATCAACGGCGTGCCGAACGAGCGCGAGGACGCCGGCATCGTTTCCACCATCATCGCCATGGCCGACATGCTGGGCCTGCATGTGGTCGCCGAGGGGGTGGAGAAGACGGAGCAGGCCAATTTCCTGCGCCACCACAACTGCACCCAGGTCCAGGGCTGGCTGACCGGCCGCCCGGTGCCGGCCGAGGCCGCCTGCCGCCTGTTGATGGAGCGGCTGCGGCAGGCGGCGCTAGGGGCTGCTTGAGGCGCCGCCTGAAGCCGGGCCAGAAGCCGGGCCAGAAGCCGGGATCGTCTTCCGCCGTGGGCGGGGGACCGTCAGTTCGGCCAGCGTGACCGGACGGAAATTCCAGACATCGACGCCGACGTCGATCTGCCGGGGCTGCGGCTTCAATTGGCCGTGGCTGTGGCCATGCAGGTTCAGCGCCCGGCGGTGCATGCCGTTCCAGGTGCGGAAGGCGTAATGGCACATCACCAGATCGGTGCCGTCCAGCGTCAGTTCGGCGTAATGCCCGACGCTGGCCCAGCCGGACAGCGCCAGCGTCGCCGGGCCGTCGTTGTTGCCGGCGATCAGGTGCTTTGTGCCGTTCAGCCGGCCGAGCAGCGCGGCCATGGCGTCGGGCTTCATGTGCAGGGCGAAGTCGCCGAGGTGCCAGACCTCGTCGCCGGGGCCGACGGTGGCGTTCCAGTTCGCCTCCATCGCCGCGTCCATCTCCGCGGTGGACTCGAAGGGGCGGCGGAAACGGCCGCGGGCGCCGCCATGGCCGAAATGGGTGTCGGAGGTGAAGTATACGGTCATCGACCGGTCAACGCCGGCGCGCCGTGGGCTGTTCCCTTACCGGGATCCCGCTTTGGGCGCGCCGGCCGCCCCATGCTCAGTGCTTGTGGTCGTCCGCCGCCGGGTCGAGGAAGCGGTGCAGATGGACGATGTAATAGCGGGTGTGGGCGTCGTCGATGGTCTGGCCGGTGGCGCCGCGCCATGCCTTGTAGGCGTCCTCATAGCTCGGGAAGATGCCGACGATGTGCAGCTTCGACGGATCGACGAACTGGTCCGAATCCGGACGCACGAGTTCGCCGCCGAACACGAGATGGAGGAGCTGTTTGTCGGGCATGACCTTTGTCCTTGTAGCCGGGAGTGATTGGGGAGTTATGGCTGTCTTTGCGCCGGCAGGCCGGCTGATGCGTCGCATTCTCATATCCGCCGTCCGGGCGGCGCTTCAAGCCTGTTGACAGGTCCACCGGCCTTTGCCACCACGGAACCGCGGCGTTTTCAGGATCAGCACAAAGAATCCGTCCATTTGCCGCAGATGACGGACGCCGAAGACACTGCCGAACACTGCGAGGATCGAGCGATGCCAAGTGGTCATACCGCGACTCGGGAGAAACACGGGCGCGAGCTGCGGATCTGGGACCTGCCGACCCGTCTGTTTCATTGGGCGCTGGTCGCCGCGGTGACGGTCGCGATTCTGTCGGCCGAGCTTGGTGTGCTTGATGTTCATATGTTGGCGGGTGAAACAGTTCTGATTCTCGTGCTGTTCCGGCTGGTCTGGGGCGTGGTCGGCAGCCAGACCGCGCGCTTCGCCCACTTCGTGAAGGGACCGGGCGCCATCCGCGACTATCTGAGGCGGTCGCGGACGGGCGGGGAGGCCGCCCTTACCCTGGGCCACAACCCGCTGGGCGCGCTGATGGTGGTGGCTCTGCTGCTGGTCCTGCTGGTCCAGGCCGGCAGCGGGCTGTTCACCAGCGACGATATCCTGGTCGACGGGCCGCTGGTGCCGCTGGTCTCCGGCGCCACCGTGGCGCTGCTGAGTTCGCTGCACCGGCTGCTCGCCAACGGCATCTTCGTGCTGGTCGGACTGCATGTGGTCGCGGTGTTCTTCTATCTGCTGGTCAAGCGGGACAATCTGATCCGCCCGATGGTCACCGGCCGCAAGATCCTGCCGGCGCGGTTGGCGGCGACGGAGCCGCGGCGCGCCCCGGCGGCGCTGGCCCTGGCGGTTCTGGCTGCCACCGCCGGGTTGGTCTTCCTGGTGCTGCGCGCCGCCGGCTGAACAGGAAAAAGCCCTTCCCCACGGCCGTGGGGAAGGGCTTCTTTCGTCAGGCCAGCCGCTTATTCGGAGCGGTAGCGCTGGTGGCAGGCCTTGCAGCTGTCGGCCATGGCGCCGAACGCCTTGCCCGTCGCGGCCTTGTCGCCCGAAGCGGCGGCGACCTTCAGCGCGTTGGCGGACGCCTGCAGGTCATGCGCCTTGGCGGTGAAATCCGGGAAGTTGGCCCAGATCAATTCCTTGGCCGCCGTCTTGCCCTTGTCGGAACCCGGCGGGAACAGGGTGGGGATCTTGGCGGCGAAGGCGTCGATGCGGTCGGTGACCGGGCCGATGGCGGCGAGGTCGCCCTTGCCCACCGCGTCCTTGATCTCGCCCATCGCCTTCTTGTAGTCCTCGAACCCGGCCTTGCGGGTCTGGATCACGTCCTGGGCCAGAGCAGCGCCGCCGGTCAGCATCAGCGCGGCCGACGCCGCAAGCACGATACGGGAAAACACGGTTCTCATCCCTTCTTTGAATTTTATCCCCCACGCCAGACGTTACACACCGCCATGCTGAAGCTGTCAAGTGAAGTGGGGGTGACGATGCCGCACCGTCACGGCGTTCATTTGTGTTGTAAGAAATAATGCTGCGATGGGTTGGATTCGGGATTTGCCGGTGGCGACATCTCGACCCTCGAATGGTTGGGAACGCCGAAGACTGTGGCCCGGTACGGCGCCGCCACAGGGCGGAAAAACCGCCGATCCCCGCGGTTTTCACCGGCCGAGCGGCCTTGCAACCGGGGTGGAGCGGAAGTAAGGTCCCGCCTCGCGCCTTCCACCCGGAGGGGCAGGCGTCGCACGACGTCTCCGCCACACCGTCTCCATAGCCCTGAGGGGGCCCATCGCCATGTCGATCATCGCGTCCCGCCTGTCCCGCATCAAGCCGTCGCCGACCATCGCCGTGACCAACAAAGCCCGCGAGCTGAAAGCGGCCGGTCGCGACGTCATCGGCCTGGGTGCCGGCGAGCCGGATTTCGATACCCCCGACAACATCAAGGCCGCCGCCATCAAGGCGATCGAGGCCGGTGACACCAAGTACACCGCGGTGGACGGCACCCCCGCCCTGAAGAAGGCGATCTGCGCCAAGTTCGAGCGCGAGAACGGCCTGAAGTACACGCCGGAGCAGATCACCGTCGGCGTCGGCGGCAAGCAGGTCCTGTACAACGCCCTGATGGCGACGCTGAACCAGGGCGACGAGGTCATCATCCCGGCCCCCTACTGGGTCAGCTATCCGGACATGGTGGAACTGGCGGAAGGCACGCCGGTCTTCGTCTCCTGCCCGGCCGAGCAGGGCTTCAAGCTGCAGCCCGCCGATCTGGAGAAGGCGATCACGCCGAAGACCAAGTGGCTGATCCTGAACTCGCCGTCGAACCCGTCGGGCGCCGCCTACACCCGCGCCGAGATGAAGGCGCTGACGGACGTGCTGGTCAAGCATCCGCATGTCTGGGTGATGACCGACGACATGTACGAACACCTGCTGTATGACGGCCTGGAGTTCGTCACCCCGGCCCAGGTCGAGCCGTCGCTGTACGACCGCACCCTGACCGTCAACGGCGTGTCGAAGTCCTATGCGATGACCGGCTGGCGCATCGGCTATGCCGGCGGCCCGAAGGAGCTGATCAAGGCCATCGGCGTCATCCAGAGCCAGTCGACCTCCAACCCGACCTCCATCGCCCAGGCCGCCGCCGTCGAGGCGCTGAACGGTCCGCAGGACTTCATCAAGGAGCGTGGCGAAGCCTTCCGCCAGCGCCGCGACCTGGTGGTGTCGATGCTGAACCAGGCCAACGGCATCAGCTGCCCGAAGCCGGAGGGCGCCTTCTACGTCTATCCGTCCTGCGCAGGCACGATCGGCAAGACCACCCCGGACGGCAAGGTGATCGAGACCGACGAGGATTTCGTCACCTACCTGCTGGAGTCGGAAGGCGTCGCCGTCGTCCAGGGCTCTGCCTTCGGCCTCGCCCCGCACTTCCGCATCTCCTACGCGACCTCGACGGAAGCGCTGGAAGAGGCGTGCAAGCGCATCCAGCGCGCCTGCGGCAACCTGCGCTGATCGTCGCGGCTACCGAGTAAGGAAAAGGGCCGGCATCCCATGGGGTGCCGGCCCTTTTCCTTTGTCGTGCGTTACTTCGCGGCGAGCATCCGGTCGATGGCGCCCAGCGAGAATTTCAGCACCGCTTCGTCGGCCAGCTTGCCGTCCTTGATCTTGTCGGCGACACCGCCGATGACGACCTGCGGGCCGGCCGTCAGCCTGGCGGGAAGCGCCAGCAGCGTGTCGTTCACCTGCTGATGCGCCCGCACGCCGCCGGTGAAGGCGGGGGAGTTGGAAATGACCAGCACCGGCTTGCCGATCAGCGCCGACTTGCCATAGGGGCGCGAGGCCCAGTCGAGCGCATTCTTCAGCACACCCGGCATGCCGTAATTGTATTCCGGCGTTACGATGACGACGCCGTCGGCCTCCGCGATGGCCTGACGCAGGGCATGGACCTCCGCCGGGGCGTCGGGATTGTCGATGTCCTGATCGTAGAGCGGCAGGCGCAGGTCGCGGATGTCCATGCTGACACCGGCCGGCAGAGCTTCCTGCAAGCCGCGCAGCACGGCCAGCGAGTTTGAGTTGCTGCGCAGGCTGCCGGGCAGGCCCAGCAGTTTTGCACGCACCGTTGCATCGGTCATGAAGCGGTTGCCTTTCTTCTGATTTCGCCGGGGGGAGCACCGGGTATTCCTGCGGGGCCGCCGCCCACCCTTGTCCCGGCACTGGATCCGATGGCGCTGACATGGTCGGTCCAGGCCCGGCTTTCCAACCCGTCATGGCCGAATTGTCGACACGGCAGGCCCGATGTGAGCGTCCGGTCCGGCTGTGACCATCTTGGGATCCGACTGTTGACGGAGGGGACGGCTACCTAATTAGAGGGTACACGAAGGATGGTGCGCGCAACCGGGCGTGTCCATCGATTTTGGCCTTATATGTGGGTGGATCGGAGATAGGGGAGGCAACATGGCGACGCGGCGACTGGACCGGGAAGACCACGTCCGTAAACATCTGGCGCTGATGCTGCAGGAATGGCAGGAGCAGACCGGCCGCGACATGGCGACGGCCACCGCGGACCAGCGGCTTCAGCACTGCACCACTCTGCTGATCGACCTGCTGGGCGAGGCGGAACGGGCGGACGAAGCCGCCATGGCCGAAGCCTGAAAGCCGCGGGAGCGGCCCCGGCATTGGAGCCGCCCCTGGCAGAAATGACGTCCTTACTGCGGCGCCATGCGGATGGCGCCGTCCAGGCGGATGACGTCGCCGTTCAGCATCTCGTTCTCCAGGATGTGCTGGACGAGGCGGGCGTATTCCTCCGGCTTGCCGAAACGCTTGGGGAAGGGAACCGTCGCGGCGAGGCTGTCCTGAACCTCCTGCGGCATGTTCAGCAGCATCGGCGTGCCGATCAGGCCGGGGGCCACCGTCATCACGCGGATGCCGTGACGGGCCAGATCGCGGGCGGCGCAGATGGTCAGGGCGACGATGCCGCCCTTCGACGCGGCATAGGCGGCCTGCCCGATCTGCCCCTCATAGGCGGCGACGGAGGCGGTGTTGACGATCACGCCGCGCTCGCCGCTGTCCAGCGGGTCCAGCTTCGCCATGTCGGCCGCAGCCAGCCGCAGGATGTTGAAGCTGCCGATCAGGTTGACCTCGATCACCGCGCGGAAATTCTCCAGCGGCATTGGGCCGTCGCGGCCGACGATGCGCTGGGCCGGGGCGATGCCGGCGCAGTTGACCGCGATGCGGGCCGGGCCGTGGGCGGAGCGCGCCTGATCGAGCGCCCGCTCGGCGGAGGCGCCGTCGGTGACGTCGCAGACCAGACCCAGCCCGCCAATCTCGTGCGCGGTCTTCAGAACTGCGTCCTCGTTGACGTCCAGCACGGTTACCTTGGCGCCGAGACCGGCCAGATGACGCGCCGTCGCCGCCCCCATGCCCGAGGCGCCGCCGGTGACGATGGCGGACAGACCCTGGATGTTCATGGCATCTCCTCCTTAATTGCGACCGGTCCGCGCATGGCGCCGGCCTTGTGTCCAACAGGATGCGATCGCACTTGTTGTTTACCAGATGGCCGGCGCACCATACCACACCGTATGGTGGGGGCCATCATGCCGACGAAGATGCCGCCGGCCGATTTTTCCGAATGGGACCGTCTTCCGAAAGGGTTTCAGCGTCCATGACAGCACCGTCCGCCGTCCCCTCCCTCGGCCCTTCCCTTGGCCCCTCCCTCGGCACCGGCACCGCACTGGCGGTTCCCGATCCCGACCGGGTCGAGCGTGACGAACGGCTGGTCCGCCGCCGTTTCTGGCAGAAGCTGCGCGCCAACCTGCACCGCATTCCTTTCCTGGAAGACCTGCTGGCCGCCTATTTCTGTGCGACCGATCCGGCAACTCCCTATCGGGCGAAGGCGATCCTGCTGGGGGCGCTGGCCTATTTCGTGCTGCCGGTGGATGCGATGCCCGACTGGCTGCTGATTGCCGGCTTCACCGATGACGCCGCGGTGCTCGCCGCCGCCGTGCAGACGGTGCGCGCCAATCTGACCCCGGCCCATTGGGGGCGGGCGAAGGAGGTTCTGCGCGCCGAAACCGGTGCCGGCGACGCGAGGACGACGGGCTAGGCGCGCCGCGCCTGCTCCAGCGCCGTCTTGCGTCCGTCGGCAGCGTCGCGGTGCATGGTGTAGAGGGCGGAGCCGGCGATCACCAGGGCGCCAACCCACCCCCATGGATCCATCGTCTGGCCGAAGGCGATCCAGGCGACGACGGCGGTGAAGGGCAGCCGGGCATAATCATAGGGCATCATCGCCGAGGATTCGGCCAGCGACAGCGACTTCGTCATTGCCAACTGGCCCAGCGTCAGCAGGCCGCCGAGCAGCGCCAGCCCGCCCAGAACGCTCCAACTCGGCCAAGTCCAGACGAACAGCGCCGGCACCAGCGCCATGGGGGTGACCAGCAGCCCCAGGAAGGTGACGATCACCATCGCATTGTCCCGCCGGCTGAGCAGCCGCATCTGCAGGATGGTGCCGGCGGCGGCGACGCAATGGACGAACAGCGCCAGAAAGGCCAGATCGATGGGCGCCGCGCCCGGCCTCAGCACGATGGTCACCCCGGCAAGACCGACGAAGATCGCGGCCCAGCGCCGTGGCCGCACCCGCTCCCGCAGGATCAGCGCCGCCCCAGCCGCGACGAACAGCGGGATGGCGAAGCTGACCGCCGTCGCGGTCGGCAGCGGAATCCGGGAGATCGCGTAGAACCATGCGCTCATGGCGCAGAGCGTGGTCAGCGCCCGCGTCACATAGGGCCCGAGCCGCCGTTCCGCCAGCACCGCCCGGCAGGCCGGCGCCCCGGCCGTCAGTGCCCAGGGCAGCATCCACATCAGGCTGAACAGGTTGCGGAAGAACACGACCTCCAGCGGATCCATCACCGTCGCGGCCCAATGCACGGCAGTGTTGCCGATCCCGAACAGCAGCGCCGACAGCAGCATGTATCCGGCACCGGCCAGAAGCTGGTTGGTCGGTGCACGCAGACGCGGGCCGGCGTCCATGGGGGAGGTGACGGTCACGATCAATCGTCCCTGACAAGCCGTTGGCGGATGATCCGGTCCAGCGCGTTGCCTGTGGCGTTAGCGCAAACATCAAGCCGTTCGGAACACCGGCGGCCGGTGCGGAGGCCGCGATGATCCTCTGGAGAAAATCACAAGGACGCAAGTAAAATATCGGGAAGAAGCGCGGCATACTCCCTTATGGCGCGTGTGGGCTCGACCGATATGAAACCGTTTGGGGCGGGTTTGATCGGGCCGACTCAGCGGATCGAGTCGTTGTGCAGCACCATCTCGGTCGCCAGACGGGCGGCGCACAGGTCGGCGAGGGAGGTGCCGACCGCCTTGAACAGGGTGATCTGGTCGTAGAAGCGCCGGCCGGCCCGCTCACCACGGCCCAATTCGAACAGGTCGCCGGCGATGTCGTCGGGGTTCAACACGCCGGAAGACACCGGCTGGGCGATGTCCCCGGCCTCGGCCGGCGTGCGGTCGCGGCTGTCGACGAAGACGCGGGCGCGGCGGATGCAGTCGTCGTCGGCCTCGCGCATGTCCGGCGTCACGCCGCCCAGCAGGTCCAGATGCTGGCCGGGCTGCAGCCAGTCGCCGCGGATCAGCGGCTCGCGCGCCGTGGTGGCGCAGGCGACGATGTCGGCGCCGCGCACCGCCCCTTCCAGGTCGGCGGTCGCCTCGATGCGGAATTTCGGCCGATGGAAGCGGGCGGCGAGCTTGCGCGCCTTCTGCGGATCCCGTCCCCAAACCAGCACATGGCGGATCGGCCGCACCGCGGTATAGGCCTCCACCAGTTCCAGGGCGAGGGGGCCGGTGCCGACCACCAGCATCCGTTCGGCATCCGGCCTTGCCAGATAGGAGGCGGCGAGCGCCGAGGATGCCGCGCCGCTGCGCCGGCCCAGCGCGGCGGAGGAGTCCATCAGCACCTGCGGCACGCCGGTCTTGCCGTCGACCAGCAGATAGACGCCCTGGGTCTGCGGCAGGTCGCTGCCGGCATTGTCGGGAAAGACGCTGTCGATCCGCACCCCGATCGCCTGATTCACCTCCCAGGCGGGGGTGATCAGCAGTGCGGCGTCACCGGTGCCGTAGGTCTCGACGCGGTGCCGATGGGCCGGCGGGGACTCCACGCCAGCGCGGAAGGTCTGCCGCAGGCGCTCGATCAGCATGCGGTGGTGCAGAACGGATCGAAGCTCGGCGCCGCTGACGGTGCGCATGGAACCCCCTTCCGCCGACCGGCATCCTGTCCTGCCCCCGGACTGCAGAAGGACGGGGAGGGGAGCCCTGCGACTGGCGACGCTTAGTGGACGGTCGGCGCGTTGTTCTCGGTGGCCGGGACCGGCAGGGCGGAGCCGGGCAGCGTGCCGGAGACCGGGCCGGAAACCGGGCGGGTGCTCTCGGCCAGACGCTTTTCGGCGGCGGCGGCGCGGGCCTGCGCCTCCTTCAGTTCACGCTCCAGATACAGGACGCGGTTGCCCTCGCGGCGGGCGCGGCGGCGATGGCGGCGCTGGCTGTTCCAGACGACGAAACCGCCGGCCAGGAAGCCCACCACCAGCGCCACCAGCGTGGCCAGATAGACCGGCGTGGCGAGCGTGAAGGGCAGCGGCCACAGCGACAGCGTCACGATCCCGCGGTTGGAGATCGCGAACAGGATCGCGACGAGGGCCACGGGAATGGTGACGATCCAGGAAATATGGCGCAAGGCGAAGGTTCCTTGAGAGATACGGCGAGAGATACGGCAGGGAGAATTGCCGGGCCGGCGCTCACTCCGTGTTCAGGCGCTCGCGAAGCTGCTTGCCGGTCTTGAAGAAAGGAATGCATTTCTCGCCGACGTCAACCGATTCTCCGGTCCGGGGGTTGCGACCCGTGCGCGCGTCCCGCTTCTTGATGGAGAAGGCGCCGAAGCCGCGCAGTTCCACCCGGTCGCCGCGCGCCAGCGCTTCGGTGATCTCGTCGAAGATGGTGCCGACGATCTTCTCGATGTCGCGCTGGTACAGGTGCGGGTTCCGCTCCGCCAGCCGTTGGATCAGTTCCGACTTGGTCATGATCGTTGACGTTCCCCCATTCGATGCGGGCGCTTATGGTCGGGCCGCGCCTCGCTTGGACAGCAGCGTGCCACCGGCCGCATGAGGCGTCAAGCCCCACCCGCCGTGCTAAGCCGTTACGACACAATCGTTTTTCCGGACGGTGGAAGTGGATTGCCGCCTGATTTCCGCAAACCGGCCGAAGGGGATCGCGGCAATCTCCGGCATGGATCGTGACGGAAATTTGAAAGCAATCAACGGCTTCGCGAAAGAAAACCCGATGCGGGCTCAGGCGCCGCCCAGCCGCGTCCCCTCCAGGATGGCGCCCTCCAGCACCGCCGACGAGCGGTCGCAGCCGGTCAGGTCGGCGAGGGTCAGGTCGCTGCCCTTCAGGTTGGTCTCAGTCAGCGAGGCGCCGGCAAGCCGCGCCCGCACCAGCGACGCGCGCATCACCTTGGCCCCGGCGCTGACCAGCAGCATCCCGAGATTGGCGCCGTCCAGCCGGCTGTCGATCAGGATGGCGCGGTCCAGCTTCACCCCGCGCAGGTCGGCGCGGCTGAGATCGGCGGAGCGCAGGTCGGCGCCGTCGAACTGGGCGGCCTGCAATTGGGCGCCGTTCAGCCGGGCGTGGCGCAGCCGGGCGCCGCTGCCCTTGGCCAGCGTCAGGATCTTGCCCGTCAGGTCGGCCCCCTCCAGGTTCAGCCCGGTCAGGTCGAGCTGGCAGCCCTGCTTGCCGCTGGTGCCCAGCCAGATCATGTGCTGGCGGAGCATGCTGTCCAGCTGGTCGACCGGCAGGGCCGGCAACTCGATGGCCGTCGTCTCCTCGGGTTCGGGCTCGGGCGCCGGAGCCTGGGGCGGTGTCTGCCGGGCGGCAGCGGCCTGTTCGTCGGTGCGGATCGCCTGTTCCAGCCCGTCCTGATCCAGGCTGGCCCCGTCGAGGATGGCGCCGCGCAGGTCGGAACCGTTGAGGTCGGCACCGCGCAGGTCGGCGCCGGAGAAATTGGCGTCGCGCAGGTCGGTGCGGTCCAGCCGGGCGCCGGCCAGCCGGGTGTTGGTGAAATCGGCCGCCCGCGCAAAGCTGCCCGACAGCTTGGCCCGCGCCATGTCGGCGTTGGTCAGTTTCGCCGACGCCATGTCGGCCGGGCCGGGGTCGAAGCCCACCACCTTCAGCTCGCCCGCGCTGTTGCGGTTGACCATGCTGCCGTCGCGCAGGTCGACCTCCACCATGGTGGCGCCGTCCAGCCGGGCGCCGCGGACGTTGGCGCCGCGCATGTCGGTGCGGAACAGCCGCGCCTCCGACAGGTCGGCCCCGCGCAGGTCGGCGCCATAGAGGTCGGCATGGTCCAGCACCGCGCCGCGCAGGTCGGCGTCACGCAGGATGGCGCCGGCCAGATGGGCGCCGGTCAGGTTGCGGCCGGCCAGCGACAGGCCGGACAGGTCGAAGAAGGGCAGGTTGGCGCGGGCGCCGTTCGGGCGTCCCTCGGCGAAACGGACATGGCGCTCGCACACGCGGTCGAGCTGGTCCTGGGTCAGGCGGATGCGGGATTTGCCGTCTTGCGCCATGGCCGGTCACGCGAACAGGGCGTCGATGTCGGCCTGGGAGATCCCGCCGCCACCGTCGCCGCCGGCCGGGGCGGCGGGCGGCGGAGGGGGCGGCGGGGCCGGCTTCGCGACGGGGGGCGGCGGAGGGGGAGGCGGCGGAGGAGGAGGGGAGGGCGCCACGTCGGCCGGCAGCGGTTCCGCCCGTTCCGCCACCTCCGGCACGCTGTTGAACAGCGCGTCGATGGCGTCCTGGCTGACCTCCGGCCCGCCCAGCTGCGGTCCGTTCAACAGATGGGCGTCGGGGCGGGTGTCGCCCAGCTTGCGGTGCGAGGCGACCTCGCCCGGCGCGTGATGCTGCGGGTCGGCGGCCGTCAGCCGCTCGACGCCCCAGATCTCGATCATCGTGTTCACGCGCTCTTCGATGTAGCGCAGCGTGTTGACGACCTTGGTGGTGCGCTGGCCGGTGATGTCCTGGAAGGAGCAGGCGGTCATGATCTCGATGCACCACGCCTCGATCGCGTCGATCCGCTCGGCCAGATCGTCGTCGTCGCGCGGGATCGACATGGTGATTTCCTGAATCTTCTCCGTCGCGTTCAGGATGTCGGTGGTGGCGCGTTCGGTGGCGGCGACGATCTCGTCCAACTCGCCGGTAGCCGCCTCGATGCGGTTGGACCCGGTGTCGGTCGCCTTCAGCGCGGCGATGTCGCTGCGCGCCTCGCGCACCACTTGGGTGATGGCGGTCAGCTCCTGCTGGATGCGCGGGTCCTCGCCGGGGACGAAGGAGGTGAAGGCGCTGGACGAGGTGCCGCTCAGCCGGTCGACCTGACCTTCCAGCCTGTCGACCAGCCGGTGGAACTCGTCGGAGGCGACGACGCGGCTGCGCCGGTCGCGCATGCGCAGAAAGGCCCGCCCCCGCGCCGTCTGCGACAGGGCCTCCTCCATCTGCAGATACTCTTGCTCGGTCAGTTCGAGCAGTGACCCGCCGCTCATAGCGCTCAACCCGTTTTCGACAGCCGCGCCGCCCCGGCATGTCCCGGGGCTGCGCCGACCCTGTCCTATACCACCCAATTTCTTTACCGGGAGTTTCCGCCGCCGCCGCGCTATCATCGCCGCAATGGAGTGGCCGGAGGGCGGCCGGAAGGTGGACAACCTTGAACCGACTTCTTTTTTGTCCCAAATCAGCCCGATCTGGCGACGATCGCGACAAGAAATTCCCAGCAAGAAAGGAAATGACCATGAAGAGGGCGGTGCGTCCGGTGGTGTTTGCTGCGGCGGTCGGACTGGCGGCGCTGACCGGCGGCGCGCTGGTCGCACCGGCCGACTCGGCGCTGGGCCGCTTGGGTTCCGCCATCGGCCTCGGCGCTTCGCCCGCGGCGGCGGCACTTCCCCTGGGCGCGGTCGGCGGCGGCACCATCGCCCCGATGCTGGAGCAGGTGACGCCGGCCGTCGTGAACATCTCGGTGCTGAGCCAGGCGCCCCAGGCGGAAAACCCGCTGCTGCGCGACCCCTTCTTCCGCCGCTTCTTCAACCTGCCGGACCAAATGCCGCAGTCCCGTCCGCAGGTCAGCGCCGGGTCGGGCGTGATCGTCGACGCCCGCAACGGCTATGTCGTCACCAACAACCATGTGGTGGAGAACGCGCAGGAGATCGCCGTCACCCTGAAGGACCGCCGCCGCCTGCGCGCCAAGCTGATCGGCCGCGACGCCGCCACCGACATCGCCCTGCTGCAGATCAAGGCGGAGGGGCTGACCGCGCTGCCGCTCGGCGACTCGGACCGCTCACAGGTCGGCGACTTCGTCGTCGCCATCGGCAACCCGTTCGGGCTGGGGCAGACGGTGACCTCGGGCATCGTCTCGGCGCTGGGCCGCAGCGGGCTGAAGATCGAGGGGTACGAGGACTTCATCCAGACCGACGCCTCGATCAATCCCGGCAACTCCGGCGGCGCGCTGGTCAATTTCCAGGGCGAGCTGATCGGCATCAACACCGCCATCATCGGCCCCGCCGGCGGGTCTGTCGGCATCGGCTTCGCCGTGCCGGTCAGCATCGTCCGTTCGGTGATGGAACAGCTGCGCGAATATGGCGAGGTGCGGCGCGGCCGGCTGGGCGTGGCCATCCAGGACCTGACGCCCGACCTTGCGGAAAGCATGAGCCTGAAGGGTGACGAGGGCGCGCTGATCGCCAAGATCGAACGCGGTTCGCCGGCCGACAGCGGCGGCTTGCGCAGCGGCGACGTGGTGATCGCGGTCGATGGACGTCCCATCCGCAGCGCCACCGATTTCCGCAACCGCATCGGCCTTCTGCGCGTCGGCACGCCGGTGCAGTTGACGGTGATGCGCGAGGGCGGGCAAAAGTCCGTCACCGTCCGTACCGCCCGCTGACCGAACCCGCCGACCATCGAGGAGCCACCCCGTACCGGCATGATGCGTTCCAACCCACCCCGCCGCCCGGCCGCCCCGCCGGCGCCCAACCCCGGCCGCAGCGCGGCCCAGCGGCAGCGCGAGATCGCGACGCTGCTGATGCGGCTCGACGCCATGCTGAAGCAGTCGGCGGAGCTGGCGCAGACGGCGCGCGAGCGGGTGTCGGTCGGCGGGCTGGCCCGCTACCGCCGCTTCAGCCGGCGGGTTCGCGACTTCTTCGCGCTGGCCGCCCTGACGCAGGAGCGGCTGGATGCGGCGCCGGAGGAGATGGAGGATCTGATCGATCCCATGACCACCGCGCTGGAGCGTCTGCACGCCCGCATGGTGGTCCAGTTCGTGGAGGGCAGCGCCGGCTTCTTCGCCAGCTTCGCGCGGGTGAAGGCGCTGCCCATCGGCACCCACGAGATGTGCGGGGTGGAACTGCGCGGCGTGCTGGAGATCCGCAAGTTCCTCGACGACCCGCTCTATGAGGGGGAGCGGGGACAGGCCCTGCGCGCCGAGGCCGACCGCATCGCCGCCCTGATCCGCCGGGTGATGGACCGCATTCCGCCGCTGCCCGATTTCGGCGACGAACCCAGCATCGGCCCGCGCGGCACGCTGAACAGTCCGCTGAAGGGGCCCAACGCCCATATGCCGCCCGGCCGCGCCGCCGCCCGACCGGCCGCGGCTCGGCCGGCCAACATGCCGCCGCCCGCTCCACCGGCGCCGAACCCCAGCACCGAAGTCCGTTCGCTGAGCCTCGACCAGTTCGAGGACGACGAGGAGGAATAGGAAGGGGAGGGGGCCGGATCGACTGTCCTGCCCCCATTTCCTCCCACCGGCCGCTTTTTTACCGGCGGTGCTTGCCCTCATCCGCCGTCAATGCGCCGACCGCGGCGCCGGCGGCACCGCCCAACAGGCCGCCGTAGATCGCGCTGCCGCCGGTCACGGCGCCGATGGCGGCACCGCCGGCCGCACCGATGGCGCCGCCGGTCAGCGCGCGGTTCTCGCGATGATTCAGGTTCGAACAGCCGCCGAGCAGCGTCGCGCCGATCAGCAGCGCCGTCGCCCCGGTGGTGAATGTCCGCATGGTGGTCTTCATCGGTCTCTTCCTTCAAACATAGGCACGGCAACATGAGGGACCGCCGCCGATGCCGCGTCGTCGGGCAAGGCTGGGCGGTCAAGCTTATGTTTGGTGAGCGCCGCCGCCCGGTGCTGTGACCATTTCGGGGTATCCGCCCTAACCAGCCGGAGCATTCCACCCCATTCGGTATTTCAAGATCGCGGAAGATGGCGGCGAAGGCCAGGGGACCGGCGGCCAGAACGACCAATGTCGGCGGGCTCAAATTTCCTTCATTCCAATATGGTTACCGAATTGTGTGGTAAGACCACGTCGATTGTGTACGAGCGATTACAAAGAGTCGCAAGATTCCCGATGAAAAATCCTTGTGGCTTGTCTAGGACATCCTTTCGGTCCCGAAGCGTCATGCTTTCGGGAAACAGAGATCGGCCGTTGCCGCGGGTGCATGGATTCTCCGCGGCGAAAGGCCGGCACAGGGAAGACCAGAGATGACGATCAGAAACAGGGATTTGGACAGGGACGGACCAACTCGCCTGCCATCCGCGCCGCCGCCCGATGCGCAATTGGGACGGATCATCGAAATGGCGTTCACCGGCTTGTGGGTGATCCGGCGCCAGGGGGCATTGACGGAGGTCGGCGGGCGGCTCTATTGGCCCGACCGCGCTTCGTTGGAACGCGCGGCGGCACAGGCCGGCGTGCAACTGTCCGACATCATCATCCACACCGGCCGACCGGGTTCCGACCGGCGATAGGCGGACGGCCATTCTCCTTCCGGGGGATGGGAACGCGACGAACGGACAGTTGCGCGGGTGACAGTCTTCTTCCAATATCCGATGGATCGGCGACCGCCAGGACTGGGCGTTCTGCAATCTCCGTTTCATTGGGGCCTATGGAAGACATCGACCGCCAAAGAACGCTTGCCTATTTCGAAAGGCTGGGTAAAGAGCGGGTTCGACTCTATACCGCCATCGACTGCGACCGTTTTCTCGGTGACTGGCAGGTCCGTGAATTGGCCGACCAGTGGCTTGACGCCAAGAACGCGGAAGACAGGCCACGCTTGCTGGGCCGGCCGTTGTGGCGGCGGCTGTTGTCCGACCGTCGCCCCTGACCGCTCTCCCCCTCGACCCCGCTTCGGAAACAGCACCGGCCATCCGGTCACCCCTTGGGCCGGCGTGACGTCGAAGGCGTGGTTGGCGGCGATGCCTCCACCGTTCGGCCTGATGGTGAGAGAGGCCATGCCGTCGATCCGCATAAAACCTACCCCTCCTTGCCGCTCCAAGCGTCGCCCTATCCCTACCAACGCGGGATGACTTTGTCGGCACCCCACAATAGGTGGTGGCTGCTGCCGCTTGAACACGGGTAGCGTTTGGCGGAACCGTCACCCGCCGGGCGGTGTTACCGTTTCCGGCTAAGCAAGAAGTGGCCGTATCCCCACATGGTTTCCGAAACGATGCCGTTGCGCGCGCTGCGTTCCCATCCCTCCCCGCTCTACCGGTTGCCCGGTTCGGCGCTGGTCCTGATTGCCTGCACCGCCGCGGTTCTGCTGACCATCGGGCTGTCGGCGGTCTTCGCTTGGCGTGATCGCGACGAGGCGGTCCGGCAGGCGACCGGCGTCGCCGGCAACATCGGACTGCTGGCGGCGGAGCATGCCGCCCGGCTGATCGAGTCGGGCGACCTGCTGCTGACCCAGACGGCGACGCTGGCCGGTCCGGCCGGGACGCCGCTGCCCGACGATGCGGCGACGCGCGACCGCATGGCCCTGCTGGCGGCCAGCGCCCCCCATGTGGTCGGGCTGGAGATCCGTGACCCGTCGGGCGCGCTGCTGCTGTCGAGCCTGCCCGAGGCGGTATCAGGCGGCGCCCGGCCGGCACTGAAGCCGGACGGCATGGCCATCGGCATCGGGCGGATGGGGGGCAGACCAGGGGGGCGTTCGGTCATCACCCTGGCGCAACCCCTGCCGGGTGCGGCAGGCGGCACGCCACGTGGCTGGGCGGTGGCCGGGCTGGACGCGCGGGCCTTCCGCGACGTCTACCGCTCGCTCGACGTCGGCTACGGCCACAGCATCGCCATCCTGCAGCCGGACGGCACCCCGCTGCTGCGCGAACCGGAGGACGGCGGCATCATGGGCGGCAATGCCGGTGATGACACCGCCAGCCATGCCGACGACATCGTCGTCACCCGCCCGGTGGGCGACACCGGCCTGTCGGCCATGGTGACCATCGCCACCGGCAGCGTTCTGCACCGCTGGAGCGAGCGGCTGTGGATCTACGCCGCCTTCGCCGCCGCGGCCTGCGCCACGGTCGCGGTGATCGGCGCCCTCGCCATCCAGCGTGCCCGGCGCGAGCGCGAGGCGGAGGACGCCCTGCAGCACGCCTACGACACGCTGGAGGAGCATGTCCACCAGCGTACCGCCCAGCTGGAGCGCGCGAACGCCCAGCTGGAAGCGGCGGTGACCGACAAGGAGGTCCTGCTGAAGGAGGTGCAGCACCGGGTGAAGAACAACCTTCAGGTCATCTGCAGCCTGCTGCGCCTGCAGGCGGCCAGGATCGACGAACAGGCCCGCCGCGGCTTCGACGAGAGCCTGCGCCGCATCCAGACCATGAGCCTGCTGCACGAACTGCTCCACCGCTCCAACGAGCCGGCGCACATCAACTTCGCCGACGCGCTGCGCCAGATGTGCGACGGGCTGGTCCGCTCCGACAATCCGACCGCCGCCCGGCTGGAACTGGAGGCGCAGGACTGGATCGTCGACGCCGACCGCGCCACGCCGCTCGCCATCGCCACCAGCGAATTGGTGTCGAATGCCCTGCTGCATGCTTTCCCGCACGGGCATCCCGGCACCGTGCGCGTGATGCTGGAGCGCGACGAGGCCGGCATGCGGCTGATCGTGCGCGACGATGGCGTCGGACTGCCCGCCGGCATGCCGAGCCAGCACAAGCGTCCCGGTCGCGGCGGTTCCAGCAGCGGGCTCGGCCTGAATCTGGTGCAGGCGCTGTCCCATCAGGCCGGCGCCACGCTGAAGATCGAGCGCGACGGCGGCACCATCTTCACCCTGACCATTCCCGAACAGCCGGCCCGCCAGCGCGCCAAGACTGCGGCCTAGGGAAGCATCCGCCTGAAGTGTCCGCCGGAAACGGAAAGGACCTCCCCATCCTGCCGGACGGGGAGGCCCTGACCCTGCGTCGCAAACCGCGCCTTGTGGCCGGTCCCGCGACTATTCCAGCATGCTGCGCAGCATCCAGGCGGTCTTGTCGTGGATCTGCAGGCGCTGGGTCAGCAGGTCGGCGGTCGGCTCGTCGCTGCCCTGTTCGGCCAGCGGGAAGACGCTGCGGATGGTGCGGGCGGCGGCCTCGTGGCCTTCGACCAGCTGGCGGATCATGTCGTTCGCCTTGGGAACGCCAGTCTCCTCCTTGATCGAGGCCAACTGCGCGAACTGCGAGACGCTGCCCGGCGCCGGATAGCCCAGCGCGCGGATGCGCTCCGCGATCTCGTCGAGCGCGGTCCACAGCTCCGTGTACTGGGTCATGAACATGGTGTGGAGCGTGTTGAACATCGGCCCGGTGACGTTCCAGTGGAACGAATGGGTCTTGATGTAGAGCGCGAAGGTGTCGGCCAGAACCTTGTTCAGCCCTTCGGCAATGGATTTGCGGTCTGCGTCCGAGATCCCGATGTCGATCTTCATTTTTCGATCCCTTTTGTTGGGTCCTGCAACGTACCCCGGCCTTGGCCCCGGCTCCGGCGCGGCCGTGACCGGCCGCCGCCCCGCGGTCCCGGGACAACAGCTTGGGCGCAGGCGGATCGTTTCAAGTCCGATGCGGCCAAACTTCGCGCCCAAACCCCGAGGATGGGTGACGAGACCTCGGGGTATGTGCCGCCCAACGCGCCCCTCCCGGCCGCCCCATCAGCCCGCCCGCAGCCGGCCGATGAAGTGGGTCACTTCCCGGTTCAGCGTCGATGCCTGACCGTCCAGCAGTTCCGCGGCGCGCAGGACCTCGCCCGCCGCGGTGCCGGTCTCCCCGGCGCTGGTCGACACCGTCGCGATGGTCTGCGAGACCTCGGCGGTGCCGGCGGCGGCCTCCTGCACGTTGCGGGTGATCTCCTCCGTCGCGGCAGCCTGCTGTTCCATGGCGCCGGCGATGGAGCCGACGATCTCGTCGATGCCGACCACCGTCTCGCCCACCCCCTTGATGGCGGCGACGGCGGCCCCGGTCACCTGCTGCATGGAGGTGATCTGGGTGCCGATCTCCTCGGTCGCCTTGGCCGTCTGGGTGGCGAGGCTCTTCACCTCGCTCGCGACCACGGCGAAGCCCTTGCCGGCCTCGCCCGCCCGCGCCGCCTCGATGGTCGCGTTCAGCGCCAGGAGATTGGTCTGGGCGGCGATGGAGTTGATGAGGCCGACGATCTCGCCGATGCGGTTGGCGGCGTCGGACAGGCCGACGACATGGGCGTTGGTTTCCTCCACTGCCCGCACGGCGCCGCGCACCATGTCGAAGGAGCGGCGGACCTGACCGCCGATCTCGGCGATGGAGGCCGACATCTCTTCCGTCGCGGCGGCAGCCGTCTGGACGCTGCTTCCCGCCTGGGCACTGGCGGCGGCGACGGTGGCGGCCTGCCGGTTGGCGCTGTTGGCGCGTTCCAGCATGCCGGCGGCGTTGCTGCGCACCTGATGGGCGCCGGCCCCCACCTGCTGCACCACCTCGGCCACGCGGGCCTCGAACAGGTCGGCCAGCTCCCGGATGGCGCGGTGCTTTTCCGCCTCCGCCTCCGCCTTCTGGCGCTGCTGGTCGGCGGTCAGCCGCTCCACTTCGCGGGCGTTGGTCTGGAACACCTCCAGCGCGCGGGCCATGGCGCCGATCTCGTTGCGCATCCAGCCGCCCTCGACCGCGGTGTCGAGCTTTCCGGCGGCCAGATCGGCCGTGTTGCTGGACAGCCGCTGCAGCGGCCGGGTGATCGACCGCGCCAGCAGCAGACCGGCCGCCATCATCGCCGCCAGCAGCCCGGCCATCACCAGCGCGAAGTCGCGGCGGGCGGTGGCCGCGGCATCGCGGGTGGCCTGGGTGGCGGCGGCGGTGGAGCGGCCGATGGCCTCCTGCGTCTCCATCACCTTGGCGGTCAGGGCGGCGAACTGGTCGTCGGTGTGGGCCATCATCGGGATGCCGATCAGGCGGTCGATGGCCGCCATCTGGTTCATCTCGTCCACCGCCTTGGCGTAGGCGCCGATCCGCACCGACACCTCGTCCAGCATCGCCCGCTCCGACTCGGCCAGCGGCATGGCGCGCAGTTCCGCGATGGCGGTGCGCGCCTTGCCCAAATTGGCGGCGATGGCGTCGCGCATGGCCTGCAGCTTCGCCTCCTCGATGCCGGAGCCGGACAAGGCCAGGTGCCGCGACACGTCGCTGTGGATGACATAGGCGATGGC
Organism: Azospirillum sp. Sh1; assembly: GCF_008365135.1. Taxonomy (NCBI): domain Bacteria; kingdom Pseudomonadati; phylum Pseudomonadota; class Alphaproteobacteria; order Rhodospirillales; family Azospirillaceae; genus Azospirillum; species Azospirillum sp. Sh1. The sequence continues at coordinate 72,757 of NZ_VTTK01000012.1, forward strand.
GACCAGCCGGTCGATCCGGCCCAGCCGCTCCGCCGCCTCGCGGTGGATGCCGTCCACGGCACCCAGCGCCTGCTCCGACTGGCGGTCGGCCAGCGCCAGCGCCGCCACCGTCAGGACGATCCCCATCAGGGGAGCCGCGAAGACCCGGCCCGCCACCGACAGGCCCGACAGACGCGCAAAGACACCGCCGTTCATGCTCACCCCCAACAGTTCCACCCCCAACGGCTCCACCTGCCGGTCACCGCCTCACGCGGCAGCCGTCACTTGTAGATGCCGACATAGGCGACCAGATCCTGGCCGGGCACGCGCTTCACGTAGGTGATCTTCGGTTCGATCTTGTTGCTGGCGGGGTTCAGCCAGCGATACTCGACCCAGCCCTCGTCCTTCTCCTTGGCGACGGCCAGCACGTCCTGGACGATGAAGCGGCCATCCGGATCCTTGACGTTGATGACGCTCTGGCCGACGCCGGCCGGGCGCGGCGGATAGACCTTCCAGACGCCGGCGAAGTCGATGACGTTGACGTAGATCTCGCCGTGCTTGAACGGGCCTTCGGCGTTGAAGGCCTTGGCGGCCTCGTCCAGGCCCTGGGCGGCGATCAGGTCGGCGGCCTTCAGGGTGATCGACTTCGCATCCTCCTGCGTCGGCTTGGCCTCCTGGGCGACGGCGGGGGTGGACAGAGGGACGGAAACGGCAGTCGCGACGGCAATCAGGGCGACCGCCAGCAAACGAAACCACAAGCGCATGTGCTCTTTCCCCAAGCAGTGGGGGCGGTCGGCGGACGCCGGGCGCCCCATCGATTGTTATCCGGCCGTTATCGCCTTGATCGCGCGGCCATTATCACCGGAGGCTACTAGCAGAAGGTTTCATGCGTTTGTCCGCCACATTTCGACGCGCTCATATTGCGTTGCAACATAGCAATATCACGAACGATTTGTCGCATGCCGCAGCTGCAGGAGGTATTCCGTTCAGTTTGAAAGCCTTAGACGGTTGGTTCGCGCCGTTGGAGGCGGGCGAATGGGCCGGGCGCCGTCCGATGCGGCCAATCGACGCATTGGCCGCACGGCCGCTTCGCGCGTGACGGTTTGCCGCCCCTTTTTTCCATCGACAGCCGCGCCGTTCGGGTGGAGCATCGGAGGTCCGATGCGGGCGCTCCGCCGGCCCCGGACCCGATGCGCGTTTCCGCCACGTGTCCGCCGCCCCCCGATCCGGACGTGCCCGTCTTCCGGAAGTGCCATTTTCAAACGGACTTGTCTGAAGAGCCACACGCGAACGGGCCGCCCCGGCGGCCGGCGCCGGCGGCCCATCTCCGGCCCAGGCCCCGTCCCCGGTCACGACAGCCCGAAGCTTCGACGGGAGGTGTGAATGCCGCATACGCAAATCCGGACGGCGCGCTGCGCGGCGCTGGTCGGCCCCTATCTCGCCGGCAAGACGACGCTGCTGGAAAGCCTGCTGTTCGCCGCCGGGGCCGTCACCCGCAAGGGCAGCGTGCGCGACGGCAATGCCGTGGGCGACAACTCGCCGGAGGCGAAGGCCCGGTCGATGAGCACCGAGCTGAACGTCGCCTCCTTCGATTACCTGGGGGAACGCTGGTCGATCCTGGACTGCCCCGGCTCGGTGGAGTTGACGGGGGAGGCGCAGGCGGCGCTGATGGCCGCCGACATCGCCGTCGTGGTGGCGGAGGCCGCGCCGGAGAAGGCGGTGCTGCTGGCCCCGCTGTTCAAGATGCTGGACGACCACCGCATCCCGCATCTGCTGTTCATCAACAAGATCGACTCGCTGGGCGACCTGCGCGTGCGGGACGTCGTCGCCGCCTATCAGGAGGTCTCGGCCCGCAAGCTGGTGCTGCGCGAAGTGCCGCTGCGCGAGAACGGCCAGATCACCGGGCTGGTCGATCTTGTCAGCGAACGCGCCTGGCGCTTCAACCCGCACAAGCCGTCCGATCTGGTGGCCCTGCCGGACAGCGCCCGCGACTGGGAGGCGGAGGCGCGGCAGGCGATGCTGGAATCGGCTGCCGATTTCGACGACGGCCTGCTGGAAAAGCTGCTGGAGGACATGGCCCCCGACAGCGCCGAACTGTACGAGACGCTGGCGCACGAACTGGCCGACGATTTGATCGTGCCGGTCTTTTTCGGATCGGCAGAGAACGACAACGGCATCCGCCGCCTGCTGAAGGCCCTGCGGCACGAGGGACCGGAGGTTTCCATCACGGCCGCCCGCATCGACATCCCGGCCGATACGGCGGTGGCGGCGCAGGTGGTGAAGACGATGATGGGCTCCCATGCCGGGAAGCTCAGCCTCGCCCGCGTCTGGCGCGGCACCGTCACCGACGGCATGACCCTGGGCGGCGAACGGGTGTCCGGAATCTTCCAGCTGTTCGGCCGCGACCAGACCAAGGTGCCGCAGGCCGCCGCCGGCGATCTGGTGGCGCTCGGCCGGCTGGAGAAGGCGGCGACCGGCGACCGGCTGACCGAGAAGGCCAATCTCGGCCCGCCGGACGACTGGCCGGCCGCCGCACCGCCGGTGCATGGGCTGGCGCTCCGCGCCGAGAACCGCAACGACGAGGTCAAGCTGTCCGCCGCTTTGCAGAAACTGCGGGAGGAGGACCCCTCCCTGACGGTCGACCAGTCGGCGGAGACCGGCGAACTGGTGCTGTGGGGCCAGGGCGACGTGCATCTGAAGCTGGCGATGGACCGGCTGCGCAGCCGCTTCAACGTCGCGGTGAAGGGCCAGCCGCCGCAGGTTCCCTACAAGGAAACGATCCGCAAGGGCACCAGCCACCACGCCCGCTTCAAGCGCCAGACCGGCGGCCACGGCCAATTCGCCGACATCCATGTCGAGGTCCGGCCGCTGCCGCGCGGATCGGGCATCCAGTTCGAGGATGCGGTGGTCGGCGGCGCGGTGCCGCGCCAGTATATCCCGGCGGTGGAGGCCGGCGTGCGCGAGGCGGCGGTGCGCGGGCCGCTGGGCTTTCCGGTGGTGGATTTCGCGGTGACGCTGACCGGCGGCCAGTTCCACGCCGTCGACAGTTCCGACATGGCGTTCAAGACGGTGGCGCGGCAGGCGATGGCCGACTCGCTGCCGACCTGCGAGCCGGTGCTGCTGGAACCGATCCTGACCGTCACCATCGCGGTGCCCAGCACCTTCACGCCGAAGGTGCAGCGCCTGGTCAGCGGCCGGCGCGGCCAGCTTCTGGGCTTCGATGCGCGGCCCGGCTGGCCCGGCTGGGACGAGGTGAAGGCGTGCATGCCGCAGGCCGACATGCAGGATCTGATCGTGGAGCTGCGGTCGCTGACCTTCGGCGTCGGCAGCTACAGCGCCGAGTTCGAACGGCTCCAGGAGGTGGTCGGCAAGGCGGCAGACCGTGCCGTGGAAATCCGCCGCGACATGCTGGCGGCACAGTAGACGGAGGAACGCTCCACCGCCCGACCGGCGGGCGGTGGAGCCGGTCCCTGGATCAGCTGATGGGATCAGCCGATCTTCTGCTTGGCCATGGCGCCCAGACGCAGGCGGAGCGCGTTCAGCTTGATGAAGCCTTCCGCGTCCTTCTGGTTGTAGACGCTGTCCTGCTCGAAGGTCACATAGTCCATGCGGTACAGCGAGTTCGGCGACTTGCGGCCGACGACCGTGACGTTGCCCTTGAACAGCTTCAGACGGACGGTGCCGTTGACCAGCGACTGGGTCTGGTCGATCAGCGCCTGGATGGCCAGACGCTCCGGGCTCCACCAATAGCCGCAATAGATCAGCTCGGCGTAGCGCGGCATCAGCTCGTCCTTCAGGTGCCCGGCACCGCGGTCGAGGGTGATGCTCTCCATGGCGCGATGCGCCACCAGCAGGATGCTGCCGCCCGGGGTCTCGTAGACGCCGCGCGACTTCATGCCGACATAGCGGTTCTCGACCAGATCGAGGCGGCCGATGCCGTTCTCGCCGCCCAGCCGGTTCAGCTCGGTCAGCAGGGCCGCCGGGGACAGCGCCTTGCCGTCGATGGCGACCGCATCACCGTTCTTGAACTCCACCTCGATGTAGGTCGGGGTGTCCGGCGCCTTCTCCGGGGCGACGGAGCGGGTGTACATGTCCTCGTCCGGCTCGACCCACGGGTCCTCCAGCGCCTTGCCCTCGTAGGAGATGTGCAGGAGGTTGGCGTCGGTGGAGTAGGGGGCCTCGCCGCGCTTGTCCTTCGCGATCGGAATCTGGTTCTTCTCGGCGTAGTCCAGCAGCGTGGTGCGGCTGTTCAGGGTCCATTCGCGCCACGGCGCGATGACCGTGATGTCCGGCCGCAGGGCGTAATAGCCCAGCTCGAAACGGACCTGATCGTTGCCCTTGCCGGTGGCGCCATGGGCGACGGCATCGGCGCCGACCATGTTGGCGATCTCGATCTGGCGCTTGGCGATCAGCGGCCGGGCGATCGAGGTGCCGAGCAGGTAGGTGCCCTCGTAGAGCGTGTTGGCGCGGAACATCGGGAAGACGAAGTCCCGCACGAATTCCTCGCGCAGGTCGTCGATGAAGATGTTTTCCGGCTTGATGCCCAGAAGCTCGGCCTTCTTGCGGGCGGGCTCCAACTCCTCGCCCTGGCCGAGGTCGGCGGTGAAGGTCACCACCTCGCAGGAATAGGTTTCCTGCAGCCACTTCAGGATGACCGAGGTGTCGAGGCCGCCCGAATAGGCGAGCACCACTTTCTTGATCTGTTTGCCGGACGCGCCGCTCATTGGACTGCTCTTGCAGTAGAGAAAGGTAAGGTGGCGACCGTACGGCCTTTCCCGCCCGCCTTCAAGCCCCCGTGCCCGATTGGGTGCCATCCGGGCGGCCTTCCGCCGTCCTATGGCGCAGCGCCGACGCGGCGAAGGCCAGACAGGCGCCAGCGGCGAAGAAGGCCAGCCCATGCCGGGTCAGCTCCATCGCCGCCCCGGCCAGCACCGGCCCGGCCAGCGCGCCGACGCCCCACATCAGCCCCATGGCGGCATAGATCCCCACCAGTTCGGATCCCTGGAACCGGCTGCCGACGATGGCCAGCATGATGGTGTAGACGCCGACGAAGGCGCCGCCCCAGACGAACAGCAGCACGTAGGTCGCGATCTCGCTCATCAGCGCGACCGGCCAGACCAGCGCCCCCAGCGCGGCGCAGACCGCCAGCGCGATCACCAGGGTCAGCCGGTCCATCTTGTCGCCCAGCCAGCCGATGGGAAGCTGCAGCAGGATGGCGCCGATCATCATGCAGGACATCAGGCTGGTCGCTCCGGTCTCCGACCAGCCGAGCTTGGTGGCGTAGATCGCCAGGAAGGACAGGCCGGCGGTCTCGATGGCGGCGTTCAGCACGATGGCGCCGATGGCGACCGGAGCCAGCCGGATGAAGTGCAACGGCCCCTCGCGCGACGGCCGCTCGAACTCCGGCGCGCGGATGCGGGGGGAGGCGACCAGCAGCGCGGCGGCGGCGGCGACACCGGCGCCGGCCAGATAGGGCAGCGCCCCGCCGGAGCCCAGCAGCGACAGCATCAGCGGTCCCAGCGCGAAGCCGGAGGACAGCGCCGCGGTGTAGACCGCCATGGCGCGGGCGCGGGTGGCTTCGGTGCTCAGGCTGTTGGTCCAGGTCTCCGACAGGACGAACAGGGTTTCCGACGCGGCCCCCAGCAGGATGCGCAGGGGAAACCAGATCCAGATCGGGGTGGCGGGGAACAGGGCCAGCAGAACCGCCGCCCCCGCCAGCGCCAGGATCACCAGCCGGCGGATGCCCAGCCGCGCCACGATCCGTGGCAGCAGCACCGCCATCGCCAGCACGCCCAGCGCATGCATCGCCGCGTTGGCGCCGATGGTCAGGTCGCTCAGGTTCTGCCGCGACAGGTCCAGCGCGATCAGGGCGGCGCTCAGGCTGTAGGTCAGCCCGAACATCATCGCCGTGGCGATCACCGCGGCGCGCGACAGCAGGCCGCCGTCATCCGCTGTCGGCTCCGATGTCATGCCTGCTCCTTCTTCAATAAGGTGATGGGTATCGGTCATGACAGCTGCGTATCCGGCCGGCCTTCCATGCCGCCTTCCGGCGGACGGGCGGTGCCGCGCAGTTGGCCGAGAAAGTCGCCGAGGCCGTGGCGCCAGGACCGGTCGGGGCGGTCGACGACGCGGGCCAGCGCCGCCGCGTAATCCAACACGAAACCCGGCGTCCAACTCATCGCATCGGCACGGCTGCGGATCAGGGAGGCGACCCAGATATCGGGATCCATCAGCAGGCGCAGCAGACGCACCCAGGGGAAGCGGCTGCCCAAGGCGCCTTCCAGCGTCGCGTCCAACGCCGCGGCGACGACGACCGAACAGTTCCGGTTGGAGAGGTTGTAGGTGCTGTCCTGCCGGTATCCGGCCCAGAAGGCCCGCAGACGCCAGCGATCGTAGGTCCACAGCTCCACGGTCGAATCGGCGGGGCACCAGTCGGCGATCTCTTCCTGGTAGGACGGCAGGAAGCGGCCGGGCACGTCGTTCTCGGCGCCGCTGCGCAACGCGGTCACGAAGCTGACGCCGGACTGGTCGATCTCGTTGGCCGGATAGTGGCTGATATACAGGTCGGGCGCCAACTCCAATGCGGAGTGGCCGGTGGATACCACCCCGTTGCGGTCGATGGCGGCGATGTAGCGGTCGATCACCAGCCGCCTGTCCAGCGGCGCGGTGGCGGAGGCGACCGGGGTCCACACCCGCACCACGAGCGGCCGATCGTGACGACCGGCCGGCTCCGGGCTGTCGCCCACCAGAACGGGGGCGTTGTCGTACCAGCCGCGGCCGGAAAAGATCGGCAGGTTGAGGATTGCCGCCTCGTCCTCCAGGTTGCGCAGCAATACCCCCAGCCGCAGCAGAAGCCAGCCCGACAGGCCGATGAACAGTCCGATGCACAGAGGCGTGTTGCGGTCGGAGGGCAGCGGCCATTCCGTCATCATCATCGCCGCCAGCGCCAGTTCCGCCAGCCCGCAGAGGATCAGGAACCGCCAGTTCCGCACGCGGAACACCGCTGCGGCAGCCGCCCGGTTCGCCCCGTCGAGCGCCAGAACGATGGCGAGAGGCAATGCCAGCGCCCAGCCGTTCAACAGCGGCGAGGCCAGCAGCAATCCGCCGGCAAGGATCGCCAGCACCGACCGCGCCAGAGCGAAGCGCCGGTTTGCCCCCAAGGAGGCGGAGAGGGCCATCAGCAGGCTTACGGCGCCGGCCGCCGTGAAGACCAGTCCCAGGAAGCTGTAGATGACCTGGGTCAGTCCGACGGACGCATTCAGTGCCAGCGCCAGCCCCAACCCCATCGACAGCAGGCCGAGCACGGCGATCACATACCAGTGGGACCGGAAGGCCCGAGGGCCGATCAGCAGAAACGCAAGCTTCAGCATCGCATCGCCGGAATCGGGAGAAGCACGGAACTGTGCATCTCCCGACTGGTGATCCTGCAACCGGTTGCTGTCAACGCTGGTATCGGTGCCGGATGCCGGCCCGCCGACGCGATGATTACCGAACGATGCGGTCCGCTATTCGATCTTCTCGCCGGGATAGGTGCCCCAGAAATCGGTGCGCTTCATCCAGCCGCGATAACCCTTCACATCGACCTCGCACCACTCGTCGCGGCACTTCTTCAGCGACCCGACGACGCCGGGCTCCGCCCGCGCCACCACCGCGCTGTCGCCGCGCGGCGACTCAAAGATCGCGCGGGTCTGGCCGACGATCAGGATGCCGCGGCGGCCGGACAGCGCGCTCTGGTGAACCCAGCCTTCCGCCCCCTCCCAGTCGCGGATGCGGCGCCAGGTATCGAATTCCTGGATGATCTCCACCGGCATGTCCTTGCGCTTGAAGACCCATTCGATGGGATAGCTGCCGTTGGGGCCGGAGCGCAGGTTCACCTCGCCGACGCGCACGGTGACGAAACGGGGGATCGGCAGGCCCGACGCATGGGTCGGATCCTTGCTCTCCGCGGCGAACGCCGCGCCCGTGCCCGGAATTGCGCCGCCCGCGACAAGCCCCATGCCCAACCCCAGGATCAGGGCCAGGGAGGCGAGGACGGAGCGGCGGACAGGCATGGCGGCACCGGAGCTGACGAGGGGGAAAAACCGGGCCGCACTATAGAGACCACCCGTTCGATAGGGCAAGCGCCGCCACCCCGGTCCGCCACCCCGGTCCGCCACCCCGGTCCGCCACCCCGGTCCAAGGCTGCAATCTCCCCGCCGCAGGTCGGGCTTTCGCGACGGACTTCTGGACAGTCCCACGACCGCTTGGTATGGCAACCATGGACCGGAGCAGCCTAGCAAGGACCCCAATGCGGGCGGGCCGGGGCAAGGGAGGACCAGCACCGATGACCGACAAGAAGAAGCCGCTCGTTGTCGTCACCCGCAAGCTGCCGGACGTCATCGAGACGCGGATGATGGAGCTGTTCGACACCCGGCTCAATCCGGACGACGTGCCGCTCACCCCGGCACAGATGCAGGATGCGATGAACGTCGCCGAGGTGCTGGTGCCCACCGTCACCGACCGCATCGACCGCGCGCTGATCGAAGCCGCCGGACCGCAGCTGCGGCTGATCGCCTCCTTCGGCACCGGCGTCGACCACATCGACCTGAAGGCGGCGCGCGAGCGCGGCATCGTCGTCACCAACACCCCCGGAGTCCTGACCGAGGACACCGCGGACATGACCATGGCGCTGCTGCTCGCCACCGCGCGCCGCGTGGCGGAGGGCGAGCGGCTGGTCCGCTCCGGCCAATGGACCGGCTGGGGGCCGACCACCATGCTGGGCCACCGCATCAGCGGCAAGCGGCTGGGCATCCTGGGCATGGGCCGCATCGGTTCGGCGCTGGCCAAGCGGGCGCGCGCCTTCGGCATGTCGATCCACTACCACAACCGCCGCCGCGTCCATCCGGAGCTGGAGCAGGAGCTGGAGGCGACCTACTGGTCCAGCCTGGACCAGATGCTGGCGCGGATGGACATCGTGTCGATCAACTGCCCGCACACGCCGGCCACCTATCACCTGCTGTCGGAACGCCGGCTGAAGCTGCTGCGCCCGCACTGCTACATCGTCAACACCTCGCGCGGGGAGGTGATCGACGAGGTGGCGCTGACCCGCATGCTGTCGAAGGGCGAGATCGCCGGCGCCGGCCTGGACGTGTTCGAGCATGAGCCGGCGGTCAACCCGAAGCTCCTGCGGCTGGACAATGTCGTCCTGCTGCCGCACATGGGCTCCGCCACCATCGAGGGCCGCATCGACATGGGCGAGAAGGTGGTGATCAACATCAAGACCTTCACCGACGGCCACGCTCCGCCCGACCGCGTACTCGAAGCGCTGCTGTAAGGGGGGAAAGGGGCAAGCGGCGCCTTATCGGTCGTCATTCCCGCGAAGGCGGGAAACCAGCTTGCCCTTTGGTTCCCTTGATGGAGTGCCTGGATCCCCGCCTTCGCGGGGGCGACGGCTCAGGCGAAGACGTGCCAGTTGTCATGGGCTGACCTGGGGCCGCTCAGGATGCGGAGGCTTCCAGTGCGGCGGCCTCCCGCGTCGGCACGTCCTGCAACGCCGCCTCCAGCCTTGCCTTGGCGGCGGCGGCCAGTTCCTCGTCGGCCTGGATGCGGGCCATGTCCTCCGGCGCGACGGCGCCGGCGGCGATCACCAGCTCGGCGAAATCGGACAGATAGACGCTGCCCTTCACGGTGCGCTGGACCAGCACGTTGCGCTTGTCCTCCGCATCGCGCTTGCGCTTGACGAAGCCCAGAACCGACAGGCGGTCGAGCGCGCGGGTCACCGCCGGCTTCGAAATGTTCAGCAGGGATGCCAGACCGCGCACCGTGTGCGGCGGGTCGGTCAGATAGACCTGGAGAAGGATCGCCAGCTGCCGCGCCGACAGGTCCGGCGCGTCCTTGCGGACGCTGGCGACCAGCGCGGTGCGCCACAACCCGAGCGCCTTGAGGTTCCGTGCCATGCCTCCCCCCGGAAAGCCGCGCCCGGTTCCGCAACCGCAGCACGCGCCGCGAAGTGTCGCCTACCCGAACGATGCAGGCAAGACTTTCGCGTTCGAGACTTTCGCGTTCCCCGGGGAGAGAAGGGCCGGCACCGGAGCCGGTCTATTTCCCCTCGCGCTTCAGAACCACCGGCTTGGCCGTACCGGTGACCAGCAGATTGCCGCCGGCGAGCGGGACGATGGTCAGGCTGGAGCCGGCCGACACCGGGGCAAGGCTGACCGCTTGGCGGGCGGCATTCGGGGCGGGCTTGACGTCCTTCGGCACCTCCTTGGGATCGAAGGGGGCGTCCTCTCCCTGGCCGGCGACGTCATAGCCGCCGCACTCGCTGCCGACGCAGATGGAGGTCTCGTCGATGCGCGCCTTTCCGGCGGGACCGGTGAAGGGCGTGTCCTCGGACCCGCCGCCGTTCCAGCTCCAGCTGCCGCGCAGCCAGTCGGGGAGGCGGGTGTCCTTCTGGAGTTCCAGATTGTCGGTGATCAGGCCGACGCTGCCGCTCAGCCCCTGCGCGGCCACCGCCTCGGCCACCCGGCGGGCCTCCGGCTTGGCCATGCCGTAGCGGTCGGCGATCTGCGGCGTCCAGGCCGATACCGCCGCGTCCACCGCCTTGCGCAGGCGGTCGCCCCAGCCGGGCGCGACCCAACGCGGGTTGGACCAGCCGGCGGCATCCTTGAGCAGTGCGGCCAGTTGCGGCGCGTCGGCGACGAACAGGCGCGGATCGACCGCCGACTTCATGCGGTCGACGCCCATCTGGCGGTAGGTCGCGAAGCGGATGGTGCCGGTGCGGTTGGAGGCCGCCTCCAGCATCGGCGCGAACAGGTCGTCCACCGCCTTCCAGTCCGGGGAGGCGAGCAGGGCGTTGCCGTCGGGGCAGGCGGGATAGGCGCCGAAATTGTCGCGATTGCTGCCGTACAGCGGCTCCATCGCCTTCCAGGCCGCCGCCCCCCGCTTTTCCATCACCGAACAGGGCCAGGCCATCTCCACATCGTCGCTGACGACGCGGAGCGCGGTGAGGAAGCCTTCGTCGGTGGCGAGGTCGACACCCGACGCGGTTTCACGGGCATAGGAATCGTCGATGCCCGCGATGGCCTCGCGCAGCAGCGCCTCGGCCCTGGCGCGGTCGGGGGAGGGGCCGAAGCGCAGCAGATAGGCGCTCCACCCCTTGCCCGGCCCGCCGCGGATCTCGGCCAGCCGCTTGGCGGCGCCGGCCGGGTCGGTGGCGATGCCGTCGACGATGGCGGTCAGCGCGGCGACCGCCTTGGGCGCCGACTCGGACAGGGCCGTCCGCCGGGCGTCCAGCACCGGACCGAGGCAGGCGACGGGGGAGGGGGCCGCCGCACACTGGTTGCGCTGGGCCAGCCATGCCCGCTGCTCCGTGCGCAGCCGCTCGCGGTCGGCGGTGCCCGACAGATCCTGCAGGGTTTTGTAGGCGTCGGCGATCTCGCGGTCGGCATCGGCCAATTTGGGATCGGCGCAGATCGCCTTTTCAACCGGCGTAGCGGCCGCCTTGCAATCGAAGGACGGCTCGGCCCGCGCGGTGCCGACTGCAACCGTGACCGAGAGTGCCAGCGCGGCTCCCACGAGCGTCGCACGGCCGATCGATCGGCTTCCGTTGTCTCTCTGGCCCATCACTGCCCGGCCCATCATGTCTCCCTTGGATGGTGATCCGCGGAAGATACGGAATCGGCAGCCGCTTGTCCCATGCGGCCCCGGCATTTCAGAGAAAAGCCTGTCAGAGAAACGCCATTGTGATCGCGGCGAAGTGGCAACTGGCGGCGGCCAGCACCATCAGGTGCCAGACCGCGTTGTTGTAGGGCATCCGCTCCATCAGGTGGAAGACGACGCCGATGGTGTAGACCAGCCCGCCGGCGATCAGCAGCCACAGGGCGGGGGCCGATAATGCCGTCCCCAACGGCTCCAGCGCGGTGACGACCGCCCAGCCGAGCCCGAGATAGAGCGCCAGCCCCAGCCGGTTGAAGCGGCCCGGAAAGCGCAGCTTCAGCGCCGCGCCGAAGGCGGCTCCGCCCCACACGGCGCCGCCCAGCCAGATCCCTTGGCCAATCCCCTGGCCCAGCCCAAGCGTGAAGGGCGTGTAGGTGCCGGCGATCATCACGAAGATCATGGCGTGGTCGACCCGCCGCAGCAGCGCCTTGCCCAAGCCGGGCGGGGCGAGGTTGTAGGCGGCCGACGCCGTCAGCATTCCCACCAGCCCCAAACCGTAGATGACCAGCGCCAATGCCGTGCGGACCGGAACCGCGCCGGAGAACACGCCCGCATTCAGCAGCCAGACGAAGCCGGCGATACCCGCCGTCACCCCGATTGCGTGGACGGCCGCATCCGCCCGCCGCTCGGCGGCGCTGTAGATGGGAAACTGGTCGGCATCCGGCATCGGCACACCATCTTGGTCGACGCAAGGAGGGCGTCCGCAGGAACGGCGCCTGCGTCGAACATGGTGTGCCGGCCGCGGCGACGCCACGGGTCCTGTCCGATGGTCGGACCCCGGCGGCCGGTGCTTCGGCGAACCGCTTATGCGGGATAGATTTTATGCGGGATGGGCCGGCTGGTTATTCCGCCGCGAAGGCAACGGCCGTCGGCGCGCGGTGGCGGGGCATCGGCTCCGACAGGCTGGCGGCCTTGCGGAAATAGCACAGCGCATAGACGCGGACGCAGCCGGTGAGATTGTCGCAGTCCTGACGCTCGGCATCGATCTTCGACACCAGTTCGCTCATCGTCATGTTCTCGCGGGCGCAGATTTCCTCGAGCGACTCCCACTCCACCGGCATCAGCTTCATGCTGGTCCGCTTGCCGTTCACCCTGATGTTGCGCATGTGCATGGGAGAGCCCTCCGTTGCTGATGCATAAATGGGTATGCGAAACGGCGGGATGCGTGCTGTGAAGTTTTTCACAGGGAATGGGGGCTGCCGGGTGGAGTTCTGTCGAAGGGACAGGCGGTACCACGAGATCGGAGGTCGACATGACACGAAGCGACGCCTTGCGGGCGATCATAAACGAAGCCGCATCAGCACGTTCAGCCCTGTGCGAGAATGAACTGGTCATCCGGCTGGACAATATCCTCGCCCTTGCGCGGGCGGCGCTGGAGGAGCAGGAACCGGACGAAATGCCGCAGTCGTCCACCGGCGCATCTGAGACAATTGGTCACCGGCAGTCGTAAATCCGCACAACTTCGCCGCCCCGCGGATTGCTTAAAGGAGTAACCTTTTCGGAGTGCACCATCGCCGCGCCGGACATCGGAAACCTCCGCACGGCTGGTGGAGAACTCCTCAAAACGACATTGGGCATCTCCTAAAATGACCCTTCCTGCTCCGACCTGCATCCTTCGCGGCACCTATGTCCGCTCCATGTCTGGCGACGTGCCTGTCGAAAGCCTGAAGATCGGCGATCTGATCCAGTCGTCGATGACCGGCGAGTTCCGTTCGATCCGCTGGATCGGCCGGCGCCTGCTGGCGGGGGCGTCCTTCGACACCGAGCATCTGCGCAAGATTCACCTGCCGGTCAGGATCGCCCGCGGCGCCATCGCCCAAGGATTGCCCGCCCGCGACCTCTACATCTCCCCCGGTCATGCCCTGCTGATCGGCCAGTATGGTGTCTCGGCCCGCCTGCTGATCAACGGTTCGTCGGTTCGGCAAGTCGATGCGATGGAGGAGATCGAATATTTCCACATCGAACTCGACAGCCATGACGGCATGTATGCCGAGGGGCTGCCGGTCGAGACCTATCTCGAAGCGGACAACCGCCAGGCCTACGACAATGCCGCCGAATATGAGGCGCTGTATCCGGGAGACGATCCGCGCGTTCAGGAGCCCTGCGTGAAGATCGACATCCCCGTGGATGCGCTGGAGCGGATCCGCACCAAGTTGAACGAGCGCGCCGGGCAGATCGAAGTGGTCGAAGTGGCTTGAGGCCAACCCACGCTCGCTTGTGCGGCGGGCTGTCGGGCATGAACAGGGGGCCGTCCCATGGGCGGCCCTTTGTGCATCGGCGCCTTGGCTGTGATGTGTCCGTCTCCGCAGGGGATCGGCAATGCGGCCCGACCGTTGGGTGAGCTTGGAATCAGGCCCCGCCCCATGGCCCGAGCGGGATCGGCTTGGTCCGTTGGGCCGGGTCCGTCGGGCCGGTCGCTTGCGACGCCCCGGCCGCTCTGCTACAACGCGCCACTTCCGGACAAGCCCCGCAGGGTGGGCGGCATGCAGCGCTACCTGAAATATCCCGACGTCGCCGACGCTTTGCATTCGGCGATCTCGGAAAAGCGCCCCTTCTCCCTGATCCGGCTCGGTGACGGTGAAGCCCGGATCATGGGGTATCCGGTCCACACCAACTGGCTGTCCGTTTCCGAGATGATGAAGGTGTGGTTCGGTCATCCATTCTTTCCGGATGCCGCCGTCCAGCAAATCCAGGCCGATCTCAGGATGGCTTGCCTCACCGCCGATATCCTGGGGCTTCCCAACCCGGACACCGTGACGGACGCCGACCGGACCGATCCGTTCAAGGCCGCCGCGCTCTATGTGCGGGAATTCGGATATCTTGCCGATGGCACGGCGCTCACCTCTCCCGGCATCCACACCAACCTGGAGCGGGAAGGCCTCTACGACACGCTGCTCGGTGGATTGGACGAGGTGGTGCTGATCACCTCGCGCGATGTCGCCGGCATCGTCGCCGACCGCTTTGGCATCGCAAAGGTCACTCCCTTCCTGATACCGCCGGAGATGCATTATTCCGACCTTCCCCAGGCGGAAAAGCTGGAACAGAGTCTGCTCAACCCGCATTTCCCCACCCGCTATCTGGAGGTCGGCGCCTTCATCAGCGACCATGTCCGGCGTCGGCCGGGCGTGCCCGTCCTGGTCGGCGCGGGAATTCTCGGCAAGGTTTACTGCTGCTGGGCCAAATCCGTCGGCGCGGTCGCGATCGATATCGGGTCTGTGTTCGATCTCTGGGCCGGCTTGCGGACGCGGGCCAACCCGCTTTTTCGCTCCGGAAGGTTGGTGCAGGACGCCACCGGCCGCCCGCCCTGGCTGGCCGATACGGAAAGCGACGGCAGTTCGAGCCCGCCGCCGGACGGGCCGATGCGGGAGGTCTGCGGGACCATCGACAAGGGACGCTCCGTCCTGGTCTTCGACGGCGTCGTCGATCTGTCCCGCATCGCCAAGCCCCTGCAACTGCGGTGCAGCGTCGGTGGCGTCCTGATCGGTGCCCATCTGACCGGTGATCCCATCGAGGTTGCCCGTGTCGATCCTCCCGCCGCCGGGGCTGCCTTGCCCGTGCAGTGCCGCTTTCGCGCGGCTTTTGCGGTCGGCGACGGGGCGATGGACGGTCATGGCGTGATGCTGGAGGCGCTGGATCGGGAAGGCGGTTGGATGACGGTGGAGGTTGTCGGACCGAACCCGGTCTTCTCTTCCCTCATCTGCGTCCGCCACCGGCTGGTGCGCTTTGCCGTTCCATCGGACAGCATGACGGGGCAAGGTCCATTGCACGTCGTGCTCCGCCTGCCCACCCGCATCCCGGCCGGCTATCGCAATGATGAAGCCCTGAGTCCGCTGCCGCTGGAGGATGCTGACGCCTTAGCCGACGGCGCGATGCGGATCCGTCTCGGCATCGATCGATGCCTCTTGCGCGACGGACGGGCCGGGCTGCTGCTGCCCGCATCCTCCGCGGAAGGCGCGTTGCTGGAATTCCAGGCCACCATGCCGGCTGACCGATAATCGCCTCGCCTCAACGCGAGCGGCCGAAGGGATTTGGCGCGCGCTCCTGCAGCAGGCGCAGAACCCGGTCGCGCTGCTCGGTCATCGCCCGCAGTTGCTCGTCGGTCTGACGCCACATGTCCAGCCGCTCCTGCGATTTGGCGGCCAGCGTTTCCGCCCTTGCCCGCAACGCCTCGCGCTCCTGGTCGAGCAGCAGCGTGCGATATGTGCGGATTTGGCGGAAGAGACGCTCACGGCATCCATCGATCTCCGCCATGAGGGACATTCGGCCATCGTCCTCGCGCAGAGCTGTCAGGAGACCATGCAGGTGCCCGACGTCGAACAGACCGTCGTCGCCGGCTCCGCTACGCGACCCGGCCGAGCGAACCCGGTCGGCATGAATGGCGTCCTGCTCCAGATCGACCGTGAGGTCATCCAACGCGCCGTCCGGCAGTTGGGCCTGGATGGCGGCGAGCACGGCCTCGTCGCCGCCGGCGACCATGGTGTCGAACTCCAGCCACACGCGCGGACGCCCGCGTGTCTGCCGCTCCGCCTCCAGGTTGTGCAGTGCCCAGAGCAGATGGCTGTGCTCGGCGGAGAGCCCGTCGCGTCGCGCCAGCGATCGCGCCACCGACCAGGGATCGCGGACGACGTGCAGGTATTTGATGCGCGCCGGCAGGGCTTCCAGACGCGGAATCCAGAAGGACAGCGTGCGGCAAAGGCGGGGATCCTTCAGGAACCAGAGGCGCCGGTCGCGGCCGAGATCCGAAAGGAAGGCCTGTGCCCGCTTCGACAGCGCTCCGTCGGCGGCCTGACTGTTTTCGGGCACGGCCACGTCGACCGTGTCCCAGCCGCCGCCGGCCGCGGCGAGCAGCCGTTCGTTGATGGTGACGAGTTCCTCATGCTCCCAGTAGCCGTCGGGATTGCCATCGTCGGCGCCGATGAAGCGGTCGCCGCGGCAGACCCCGCGCTTGGCGAACCAGCCGGCCAGCGCCGAGGTGCCGCTGCGGTGCATGCCCAGGACCACGAAGCCGACGGCGCCGCTCTTCAGGATTTCCGGCCGCTCCCGGCCCAGCCAGTCGAAGAAGCAGCTTCCCATCGTGCGCAAGGGCGTCGGGAACGCCGTCGCCAGCGACGGGTCCTCGCGGAAGAGGAGACGCATCTCCCGCGAGACCGGCACGCCGTTGTCGAAGCGGCCATAGGCCCACCAGTCGCGCGGGATGTTGGGGCCAGCGGGAGCGGCGATGGCCCGCTTGTACCAGTGCCAGAGTTCGTGGACGTGAATGTTGCCGTCCGCATAGCGTTCGGTCATCACGTCGCCGACGGAATTGATCTTGGTGAAGTGATAGAACTTCAGCGGGCTGCCGTTGACGAGAATGCCGCCGTCATGCCCGATCTCGACCTGCCGCCGGCTGAGATTCCAACTGGCGACGTTGCATCCCGGGTCACGCAGGATGCGCACGCCATCGAAAAAGGCCGGCACCAGGTCGCACCATTTCTGGTCCGTGAAAATCCCGTTGTCCGGGTCGTCGTAGCAGGCGATGTGCAGCATATCCGCCCACCATTCGGCGAAGCGGCGCCCCTCCGCCACGTTGCGTACCGCGATGAAGCCGAGATTGTAGGTCCCGTATTTCAGCGATCCCAGTTCGTTGTCGGCGATGACGGGCAGCGTGTCGTTCGGGTCGATCTGGTGCGGCGTCAGCAGGATCGCCCCGTCGACGTGCCGGCCGAGCGTCTCATCGAGCGACGAGAACACCGCGATGTCGGGGTCGAGATAGACCACCGTCTCGCAGCCGAGCCGGAGCATCTCCGCCAGCATGCGCCCCTTCACCGCGGTGCAGGCTTCCACGACGTCGTGGCCGAAGATCCAGCTGTCGAAGTGCGGGATACCGAGATCGCGCGCGAAGACCACCTTGTCGAAGCCGGCATGCGCCTCCGCCGCCGACACGCCGTCCGGCAACTCATCGACGATCAGCGCCCACATGGTCCAATCCGGATGCACGCGGCGCAGCGTCTGCACCAGCACGCGCGCCCGCGACAGGTAGCTGTAGGTGAAGCTGGTGAAACAGTGCACGCCGCTCAAGTCCTGGCCTCCGTCCGTTCGACGAGCGCAGCCGTCGTTCCGCAATGGTCGAGCGTGCCGGCCGGGATCCCCTTCCGCAGGCGGTCGCGCACATGCTCCACCGCTGCGAAGCTGGTGAAGAATTCCAGAAGGTCGCTTTCGCTGTGGAAAACATGGCCGCGCCCCAGCCGGGACACCGTCGCGGCAACGTTGCCGCTGGCTTCCAGCGCCACCACGTCGGCTCCCGCAGCCAACGCCTCGTGGGTGACGAAGGAAAAGGTTTCCGGCCAGACCGACGGGACCAGGACCAGATCGATGGCATGGGCCGCCAGCGACTCCGCCATGCCGTGGCGGTCGGTGGCGGTGACGGTTACCGCGACCTCCGCCACGCCCGGCAGACCGCGGTGCAGTCCGGGTGCGGCGAAATGGTGGAACCGGTAGCTGAAGCTGCCCCGCAATGCGTCGACCAGATCCTCGAACAGGCCCCAGCCCTTGTGGAAGGTCGGGCTTCCGGCGAAGGCAATCCGCACCGGATTTCCGGGCATCCCCAGGCCGGAGCCATCGCCGGCCGACAGCCGCAAGCCGCTCTCGACGAACCGGCAATGCTCCAGCACGTCGGTCGACAGGGCCGGCAGCCACGACCCATGGCGCCACAGGTCCAGAGCGCTGGGCGACGGCGCCACCACATGGAAGCGGATTTCGGTGAACAGCCGCTCCATGCTGCGGAGATGGCGGCTCCGCTCCCCGCCGTGGATGCAGATGGCGCAGGCGGTGCTGTCGGGCGGCGGCGCACCGCAGAAGGAGACATCGTTCCGCAGCAGGGTGTGATTGGCGCAGAGGGAGGAAAAATCATGCACCCAGAACCAGTTGCGGGACGATTTCACCGCGCGTTGCAGCGCGACCAGCCCGTCCACCCGGTGGCCCAGCGCGCAGTGGACCGTGAACAGGCGGTCGAGAGCGCGGCCATCGAAGCACTTTGCGAGAGCCCAGGCGAGGCCGTCATGGTTCGATGTCCCGACATGGACGCCGTCGACCACCACCTCCAACAGGTCCGCGCCCGGACCCTCCGGGTCGATCGACAGCACAGGAAGGCCGGGGGAAATGTGGATGTAGATGTAATCCTGTGCGTTGAAGCGCTCCTGCTCGTCCGAGATCACGATCTGCGTGCCGCCGAAGGAGCGGATGTAGCAGTCGTGGCTGACGGAGAGGACGACACCCCGGCGTCCGTGCCGCTGAGCACCTGGGCGGATGCACGATCGCGCGGCCAGCGCTTCGGCGAGGCGCTCGCGGTGCAGGCGGGTCACGGCGTTCGGAACGGCGGCTTCGCGCCGCGTCGGCACCGGCGGAAGGCTCCGCAGGATGGCGCGCCGGTGCCCGTCATGCGGCCGGGCGCGCCGGCCCTCGGCCATGCCGGCGACGACGTAGTGCCAGAAGGGATTGATCCCGGCTCCCGTCACATCGGGGTTCGCCGCCGCGTAATAGAGGGTGTCGAAGGCCGGGCTTGGATTCCGTCCCTCGCGCCACCCGATCTGGCAGAAATGGTGCAACAGAGCGGAATCCGATGTCCCGGTGCCGATCGCAGCAAGATCGGGATAGGTGGCCCGGTAGTAGGTGGGATCGAAGTACGGAGCGACCACCGCGGCGATTTCTTCGCCCGTCACCTCGCCCCGTGCGTCATCCCGGCGGGCGTCATCCCGGCGGGCGTCATCCCGGCGGGCGTCATCCCGGCAGTCGTCATCCCGGTTGTCCGGCCGCGCCACCTGCACCATCTGACCGGCCGAGGGAGCAGCCATCGCCATGGCGTGCCCGAAAGCGAGCGCGCGAGCGAACGGCAGTCCCATCTCACGGAAATGCTCGATGCTCTGCCGCAGCGCTTCCTCCGAAAAGGCGGTGGGCGACCGCGCCGCCGTCGAGGATCCGTCGATCCGAATCTCGACCTTTTCGGTCCAGCCATCGCCGTGCAGCACCTGAAACTCCGCCCATCCTGCGTCGATCTCCTCCCGCAAAAGTGGTAGGACCGTGCATACGAAGGGCGCGAACGGGTGATTCTTGATCGAGAGAGACGCTGCATGAATGTGGTTGAACTGTCTCCGGCTCGTTTGCAGGGACAGATCCTCCAAGAAAAGTGCACCTGCGCCGTTAGAGACAAAAACTATGACCAGCCAGCCGGCGTCATCGGTAAAGCACGCCGTAACAATTGATTTTTTGTCTCTATTTCTTGGCATTTAGAGGCAAGATTCGTACAAAGGATTTAGAAGCTGACCGTCTACACCGGTTAGTAAATGCATTATCACGTGTTCAAACAACACGGCAAGCATTCTCTCCGCATTGAGCGCACCCGGGAAATTCCGGTGATGATCCGACGCACCTGCGGGCCCGCTATTTGCGGTCAGCGACGCCCACTGCCGCAGGAAACCCGGGGCCGCCACCATGTTTGACAGGACAGATACCCTTTCTATACCGTTGGCCGAATGGCGGAACATGAGCGGGATTGCGGAGAATGCGACCGGATTTCATCGGAATTGGGGCGCAGAAATCCGGGACGACCTGGATTTACGAAACTTTGTCTTCTCATCCGGACATCCGTTTCCCTGCTGGAAAGGAAATTCACTTTTGGGACGCCCGGCGGGACATGGGTGTCAGCTGGTGGTTGAGCCAATTCCGCGCCGCCCCCACCGACACCGCCGATGTACATGCGCCCAGCATCCGCACCGGCGAGATAACGCCCGCATACGCGATCATTTCCCCCGATGCGATCCGTGAGCTTTACAGCCTGTGTCCGGACCTTCGTCTGTTCTATGTGCTGCGCAATCCCATCGAGCGGGCTTGGTCCGCCGCGCGCATGGCCGTGCTTCGCGCGGAAATGACGGTGGAGGAAGCCTCTGAACAATGGTTCCTCGATCATTTCCGCTCAGCCGGCTCGAGGCGCCGTGGGGCTTATGCGGAGGCGATCCTGCGTTGGCAGTCCATATTCCCGGCAGAGCAGCTGATGATCGGGCTGTTCGAAGAAATGCTGGCCGAACCAAGAGCGTTCCTATCGAAATTGTGCAAACATATCGGCGTCGACGGTCGCTTCTACGACACGATCCCGGATGAAGTGTTGCGCAGACCTGTGTTTCAGGGGCCTTCTGCTTCCCTGCCTCCCCGGCTTCGCCACGCGCTTGTAGACCAGTACAGTGATTCGGTGGTGGCGTTGGGCCGGCTGCTGGAAACCGACTTATCGCACTGGCTGTCAGAATCGCCGTCTGATGAACCAAACCTGGGATAGGTCACCGTCGCCACCAGCGAACTGCCAGCGGAGACTGCAGCAATGCCGGCTTGACGACGATCGTCAGGTCCGTCGCATTCCTTCGAGTTGAAGTTCCAGCGTCCCGATTTGGACCGTACTGGCGGTCGCCTTGAAGTCGCCCGCAGCAGGCGACGTCGACGAGCCGTCGGTAGCCGTGGTTTACACGGCGGGCGACGCCGCCGCCACGCGGCCATGGGGGCCTCCGGTTCGGGCATGAAAAAGCCCGCGGCCGGGATGGCGCGGGCGGAGATGAATTCGGATAGCGGCTGTTGGAGTCCGGCAACCGACATCGGAGAGCGTTATGAGTGACAAGCCAGCCGAAGATCAGCCTGTGCAGGGTGAGGTCAACAAGCAGGCACCAGACGTGCCGCCGATCCGCTCGGAGAAGGAGCCGAATGGGAACGGCGTAAGGCGGCCCGCCTCGGAGAAGGCCAACGACCGCGAAGGGCAGACGCGAGAGCAGGGGTACGACGAGGCGTGAAGGTCAAGATGGGGTGTGTCGGAGTTCCATGAACTCTGCCAACCGGTTGAGCCAGCCGGCGGCATTCAGCGCGTCGCCCTCGGTTCGAACGCGCTTCCTGGCGCGACCGGTGATGATCTGTCCGTAGAACCTCAATGGTTAAAGAACCAAAGAAGGAGACGCAATCCAAACACGAGGATGCCGCTGGCGACGATCCCCATCAGGGCATCCGCAGCATCCATATCGGAGCCGGACCAGATCATGTAGCCGATCAGGACCAATCCAATCAGAAGGCCGATGAAGAACCACCGGAGAAGGCGGTTCTCGAGCAGGATGTCCCAGAGGGCTTCCATCAAGTCGGCCACGGAATTTGTCCCCGCCAATGATCGACGGAGCGTAGCTGACGGTGCAGGAGCGGTCAAACCCGCCTCACACTTCCATAAACTCGGCCAGCCGATTGAATCAGCCGGCGTCGCCGCGGTGATTTCGCGGTGGGCGCGCGCTGTGGTTCTGCCGCTGCCGGTTGCTGGGGGGCGAGCCTCCTGGCACCGCGGACTGTTCGACGACGCCGGCAAGGGGCCGGTCCATCGGCAAGTGGTGTCATGATCTGCAGGTGGATGAATGCCGGGTCTGCCGATCGCGCCGAGGAGAACCAGTTCACCAAGCCAAGCAATCCTGAGCCCCCGGTGTGGCCCCAACCCCTGCCCACATAAAAAAACCGCCGCTAACCCATTGGATTAGCGGCGAGTTGAACAGGGAGGCTTCACGTCTGGGAGACGCTGGGTCCGAGGACCCAACCCCGGAGGGGAGACCTCCGGGACGAAACATCGGATGCTGCGTCGCAACATCCAACGGTCAAAATTTGACCATTCTGCTGCCAACTTTCCAGGCATAAATGTATAAATCTACCATGCAAGACACGCATGGCTTCAAAAGACGCTTAGAAGGCTAATAAAAATGCCGAAATCGACAGCGCCGCCCCGGATAGTCGGCGCGGCGCTGTCGATTTCGGCAATTCTCTTAACAGATCACTGAAAATGTTTGGGGTCAGAACGGAGTTTCTGCCACTTTTTTAACCAGGAAGTCGCGGAAGACCGCGATGCGCTTGGAATGGCGCAATTCTTCGGCATAGACGAAATAGGCGTCGACCTTCGGCCCGTCGACGTCCGGCAGGATCCGGGTCACGTCCTTGGAGAAGCTGTCGACCAGGAAGTCGGGCAGCGCGCCGATGCCAAGCCCGCTCTCCACCGCGCGATAGATGGCGTAGACGCTGTTGACCTGCAGGATCGGCTTCCGGTTGGGCGAAGGGTCGCCCACCTCCATGATCCAGTTGACGTTCGGAATCGGCGCCCGCACGTCGGGCGGATAGGTGATCAGGTCGTGATTGTCCAACTCGGCCGCCGTCTTGGGCGTGCCCCTTTTCTTCAGGTAGCTCTGGCTGGCATAGAGGTGGAAGCGGATCGACATCAGGTGCCGCTGGATCAGGTCCGGCTGGCGCGGCGTGTTCATGCGGATGGCGATGTCCGCCTCGCGCATCGCCAGGTCCAGCTCGTCGTCGTCGATCAGCAGCGTCAGCTGGATGTCGGGGTAGATCGACATGAATTCGTTGATGCGCGGCGTCAGCCAGGTCGATCCGAAGGCGACGGTCGTCGTCACCCGCAGCGGTCCCTTGGGATGCTCCCGGCTTTCGGTCAGCATCGCCTCGGTCATCGACAGTTTGGCGAACACGTCGCGGGCGGTGCGGTGAAGCAACTCGCCCTGTTCGGTCAGGATCAGCCCGCGGGCGTGGCGGTGAAACAGCGGAACGCCCAGGCTTTCCTCGAGCGCGCTGATCTGGCGGCTGACCGCCGACTGGCTGAGGTTCAACGTCTCGCCGGCATGCGTGAAGCTGCCGGCTTCGGCCACCGCGTGGAATACCCGCAGCTTGTCCCAATCCATCATGCTGTCCCGCCCCGATGCGCAGCCGCCCGGAGCCTCCCGTTTATCTTGAGGACGGCGCATGGCCGCCATGCATGTTTATAGCGGGAACGCGCCCGGAACGCACGCGCTAGTAAAAGCGACTCGCACGAAAATTAATCATGATCGCCGGAATTATTCTCATCCGAAGTCACAGCGATCCGGGCATATCCGTATAATGGATAGGGGTGTTTCCGATGCTCGGAAACGGGAGGGCGGCACTTCGCCCCCGTCTTTGCTAATCCGCGGCGTCGGTCAGGGCGGCGGCCTTGACCGTCGCGCTGCGGGCGGCGTCATGCTGCGTTTCCGGGTGTGTTTCCGGGCGAGGGCTGCCGATATGCCCGCTGATCTCGTCACCGGCATCGGCGGCCAAGCGCCAGAAGGGCAGGCTGGAGGCGCAGGCCATCAGCCCCACCGTCAGGAAGGCGGGAACGAAGGTGGCGGGGGTCAGGGCACCGCCGCTCCACTGGGTGGTCAGGTGCAGCGCGGTGGCGCCGACGGCGACGCCCAGGCTCAGCGACAGCTGCTGCATCACGCTGGCCAGCGTGTTGGCGCGGCTGGTCATCGGCTGCGGCACCTCGGCGTAGCTCAGCGTGTTCATGCCGGTGAACTGCAGCGACCGGAAGAAGCCGCCCACCAGCAGCGCGCCCAGGATCACCAGATGCGGCGTGTCGGGGCGGAAGGCGCCGTAGCTGGCCAGGATCGCGCCGCTGACCAGCGAATTGAGGGTCAGCACCAGACGGAAGCCGAAGCGCCGCAGGATCGGGCCGGCCAGCGCCTTCATGGTCAGCGCTCCCGCCGCTCCTGCGAAGGTAAGCGCCCCCGACTCGAAGGCGGTCAGGCCGAAGCCGATCTGCAGCATCACCGGCATCAGGAAGGGCACCGCGCCGTTGCCGATGCGGAACAGCGTGCCGCCCAGCACCGAGGCGCGGTAGGTCGGCAGCCGGAACAGCGACGGGTCCAGCACCGGCCGCACCACCCGGCGGGCGTGGCGCAGATAGGCCAGCGTCGCCAGCAGCGCCACCGCCAGCAGGATGGCCACCGCGGTGGCCGGCAGCAGGTCGCGCCCGACATTCTCGAAGCCGAACATGAAGGCGGCCAGCGCGATGGCGCTCCACAGGAAACCGCGGGAGTCGAAGGGGTCGCGCTGCTCCTCCTTCAGGTTGGGGATCAGCGCCAGCACCAGCGCGATCCCGACCAGCCCGATCGGCACGTTGATGAAGAAGATCCAGCGCCAGGAGGCATAGGTGGTGATCGCGCCGCCCACCAGCGGCCCAAGCGCCGGCCCGATCAGCGCCGGCAGGGTCATCCGCGCCATCGCCGTCACCAACTGGTCCTTGGGAACGGTGCGCAGCAGGATCAGCCGGCCGACCGGGACCATCATCGCGCCGCCGATGCCCTGGAGGATGCGGGCGGCCACCAGCTCCGCCAGCCCGTTCGACAGGCCGCAGGCGATGGACCCCGCCATGAAGACGGCAATGGCGCTGGCGAAGACGGTGCGCGCGCCGTATCGGTCGGCCGCCCAGCCGCTGACCGGCAGGAACACCGCCAGCGCCAGCATGTAGGAGGTCATCGCCAGACTGAGCCGCAGCGGATCCTCGCCCATCGACTGCGCGATTCCCGGCAGCGCGGTGGCGATCACCGTCGAGTCGAGATTCTCCATGAACAGGGCGCAGGCGATGATCAGCGGGGTGACGCGCGACATGACGGACCGTCAGGCAGGGAGCGGAACCCTACGAATGTGAGACGTTCCGCCGCATTGACCATCGCACATGCGAAAGCCCTGCCATGCGTAAGCGCGCTCTGCCCTACGGATCAACGAGGGATCAGTGCCCTGTGAACACCGGCTTCCGCTTCTCCAGGAAGGCGCGGTAGCCCTCGCGGAAGTCTTGCGTGCCGAAGCAGCGGTAGCATTCGGCGATCTCGGCGTCGGTCAGCGGCGCCGGGTCGGACAGGCGGCGGACATAGCGCTTGTGCAGGGTGGCGGCCAACGGCGCGCCGGCGGCGATGCGCTGGATCGTGGCGGCGATCTCCGCCTTGAAGCCTTCGTCCGCGACGACGCGGTTGACGAGGTTCTTGTCCTTGGCCTCCGCCGCACCGAAGACGCGGCCTTCCAGCAGGATCTCCAGCGCCGCCGGGCCGCCGGCGACGTCGGCGACCAGCTTCAGCTCCGTCGGTCCCATCGAGATGCCGAGCCGGCTGACCGGCACGCCGAAGCGGCTGCTCTCCGAGCAGACCCTGAGGTCGCAGGCCAGCGCCACCGCCAGCCCGATGCCGCAGCAGGGACCGTCGATGGCGGCCAGAACCGGGTGGCGCAAGGCACGCAGGCCGTCCAGCCCCTCGTCCATCAGGTCGCCGTAGCTGGCGCCCTGTTCCGGGCTGTTGCGCTCGCTCTCGAACTCCGAGATGTCGGCGCCGGGGGAGAAAGTGCGGGAGCCGTTGGCGCCGGGGCCGCCGCGCATCACCACGACGCGGGTTCCCTCGTCGGCTTCAAGCGCGGTCAGGTGGCCGATCAGGGCGTGCCACATCGGCTTGTCGAAGGCGTTCAGCTTGTCCGGGTTGGACAGCGTCAGGGTCGCGACCGCTCCATCGCGGGTCAGAGTGATGGTGCCGGCCATGCCGCACTCTCCATCCGTTGCCGTATGGTTGCGTACCATAGCGCGCCCCCGCCGGGACGCAAGGCGCCCGGTGCCGCAGCGCAGCAGGGGCGTGGAAGGCCGTTGCGAAAAAAGTGAGAGGAGGGTGAATTTTCCTCTTGCGGCGGAGGCCGTGTTTCCGTAGAAAGCGGCTCCCGGACGACGGGAGCGCGGGCGTAGCTCAGGGGTAGAGCACAACCTTGCCAAGGTTGGGGTCGAGGGTTCGAATCCCTTCGCCCGCTCCAGTTCTCCGGTAGAAAAGCGAAGACCTAAGGGCCGGGCGGCAACGCACCGGCCCTTCGCTTTTTCCGGCCCTGCATTTTCGCGCTCCATAGCTTGGAAACACCGGGCATCCCTTATCGACACTGGCCGTCCGGCGCGCTAGATCCATAGTCATGACCGACACTTCCCTCGCCGCCCGCGGCGTTGCGCTCGACTTGCTGCGCGACGTGCTGCGCAAGTCCGTTCCCTTCGACGACGCGTTCGACGCGCATCCCGAACTGGCGGCGCTGCAGCCGCGCGACCGCGGCTTCGTCCGCCTGCTGGTCGCCACCGTCCTGCGCCGGCTGGGCCAGATCGACGAGATGATCCAGGCCAGCCTCGCCAAGCCGGGTCTGCCCAAGGCGGCCATCCACGACATGCTGCGGCTGGGCACGGCGCAGCTGGTGTTCCTGAACACCCCCGCCCATGCCGCGGTCGACACCGCGGTCGAACTGGCCGCCGCGCGCAACGCCGCTCCCTACAAGGGGCTGATCAATGCCGTCCTGCGCCGCATCGGGCGCGAGGGGGCGGAGATGGCGGCGCGGCAGGATGCCGGGCGGCTGAACACGCCGGACTGGCTGTGGCTGTCCTGGCGCTCCGCCTACGGCACCGCCCGCACCCGCGGCATCGTCGAGGCGCACCTGCACGAAGCGCCGCTGGACATCACGGTGAAGTCCGACCCGGAGGGCTGGGCGGAGCGGCTGGGCGCCACCCTGCTGCCGACCGGCTCGCTGCGCCGCCCGCCCGGCGGATCGGTGATCGAGCTTCCCGGCTTCGACGAGGGCGAATGGTGGATCCAGGATCTCGCCGCCTCGCTGCCGGCCAAGCTGTTCGGCGATCTTCGGGCCAAGCGGGTGTTCGACCTGTGCGCCGCCCCCGGCGGCAAGACGGCGCAGCTGGTGGTGCAGGGCGCGCAGGTCACCGCCATCGACCGCTCGGCCCGCCGGCTGGAGCGGGTGACCGAGAACCTGAAGCGCCTGCGGCTGGAGGCCGAGGTGCTGGCCGCCGACGCCGCCACCTGGGAGCCGGAGGAGCCGGCCGATGCCGTGCTGCTCGACGCGCCCTGCTCGGCGACCGGTGCGATCCGGCGCCATCCCGACATCCTGCGGGTCAAGACGCCGGACGACATCGCCAAGCTGGCCCGCGCCCAGTCGCGGCTGCTCGCCCGCTCGGTCGAGCTGGTGAAGCCCGGCGGCACGCTGATCTACTGCACCTGCTCGATCCAGCCGGAGGAGGGGGAGGCGCAGGTCGCCCGTCTGTTGGAACAGGACAGGCGGGTGGAGCGTTGGCCTGTGACCGCCGACGAACTCGGCGGCCTGTCCGAGCCGATCAACGAGGTGGGGGAGGTCCGCAGCCTTCCGGGCATGCTGGCCGACCTCGGCGGGATCGACGGCTTCTTCGTGGCGCGGCTGCGCCGTCGTTTGGACTGAAGCTTTATGCGGTCCGCACCGCGGGATAAATCCCAGGCCCGTCTTGCGGTGCGGGCGGCGAATTGATACGACACGACCCATGCTTCCGTCCGCGTTCTCCCGCACCGCATCATCACCCTCCGCCGGCCGCCGACGCCGCTCGCGGTCCTGAAGGAGTCGGCGCAGATGGGCGACGGGAACGGACGGTTTCGCAGCGGCATGGCGCGCCTTGCCTATGGGAATCCCCTCTACGCCCTGATGCTGGGCGGCAAGGCGCCGGGGGCGCTGGCGGTGATCCCGCCCGATCCCTGGCCGGGCGACACCGACAACGGCAACGCCATGCTGGCCGGACGGATGAACTTCGCCGGGCAGCCGATCATGGTCGATCCCAACGGGGCCCCCAACTGGCGGCCCCAGGGCGCCAGCATCGGCTGGCTGCGCGCCGCCCATGGATTCGAGTGGCTGCGCGACCTGCGGGCGGTCGGCGGCGACACCGCGCGGCGCCGGGCGCGGGTGCTGGTATGGTCGTGGCTGGACCAGAATGGCGGCTGGCACGCGCAGAGCTGGGCGCCCGACGTGCTGGGCGTGCGGCTGGCCAGTTGGATCGGTCTGCACGACTTCTATTGCGCGTCCGCCGATGACGAGTTCCGCGCGCGGGTTTTCGAGAGCATGGCCCGCCAGCTTCGCCACCTGCTGCGGGTGGCGCCGGCAAAGCTGGACGGCGAACGGCTGATCGGCGCGATCAAGGGTCTGCTCTATGGCGGCTATTGCCTGCCCGACCAGGACAAGGCGGCGCGGGAGGCGCTGCGCCTGCTCGACAAGGAGTTGCCGCGCCAGATCCTGCCCGACGGCGGCCATGTGGAGCGCAACCCGTCGATCCAGATGCGGGTTCTGCGCGACCTGATCGACATGCGCGCCGTGCTGCGCGTGGCGAAGGAGGAGGTGCCGGAAACCCTCCAGCACGCCATCGACCGCATGACCCCGGCCCTGCGCTTCTTCCGCCATGTCGACGGCGGGCTCGCCCTGTTCAATGGTGGGCGGGAGGAGGAGCCGGCGCTGATCGACACGGTGCTGGCCCAGGCCGACGCCCGCGGCCGTCCGCTGAAAAGCGCGCCGCACACCGGATTCGAGCGGCTGCTCGCCGGGCGCACGCTGGTGCTGCTCGACACCGGTGCGCCGCCGCCGGCCGGACTGGACCGCACCGCCCATGCCGGCACCCTGTCGATGGAGGTCTCCGTCAACAAGGAGCGGCTGATCGTCAATTGCGGCAGCCATCCGTCCCATCGCGGTCCCTGGCGCGCGGCGCTGGCCGGGACGTCCGCCCATTCGACCATGGTGGTGGCCGACACCAACTCCTCGGAAGTGCTGGAGAAGGGCGGGCTGGGCCGCCGGCCGACGAATGTCAGCTGCGAGCGGCAGGAATCCGACGGCGCCATGCTGGTGGTCGCCAGCCACAACGGCTACAGCAAGGGCTTCGGCCTTCTGCACCGCCGCCGCGTCTATCTGGCCGACAATGGCGAGGACCTGCGCGGCGAGGACACGCTGGAGCCGGTGATCGGCGCCACGCCGCAGCCGCAGCCCTACGCCATCCGCTTCCACCTGCATCCCAATGTCCAGGTGGTGCCGGTGCAGGGCAACGATCAGGTGCTTCTGCGCCTGCCCAGCGGCAATGCCTGGCGCATGCGGGTGACCGGCGCCGTGCTGGAGGTGGCGGAGAGCGTCTATCTCGGCAGCGGGGACGAGCCGCGCCGCAGCCGGCAGATCATGATGCAGGGACAATGCGGCCCCGAAGGGCTGACGGTGAAATGGGCCTTGCGCCGCGAGCGCAAGGCGGCGTAAATCGCGCCCATCCGCGGTGGCCGGGCCTATTCCTTTCGGAAGGGGCGTGGAAACACGGATGAACACGGGATTTGGGGCACGGGCGACCACGGGACTCGTCTCGCCGTGCTTATCCATGTCCGTCCGGACCGGCAATGTGCGGGCGGGCGGACGCGGATAAGCACAGCCGAGCGGCATTTCCGTGGCCGTCCGTGCTTTTCTTCTTCCGTGCTTGTCCGGGTCTCCCCGGTTGCCTGCGGCCCAACGCACCACCCGCAGCGATCAGGATGACGCCATGAGCCCGCCCAAAGCCAACCACGCCCCCGCCCCCGACAAGGTCCGCATCACCCGCGCCCTGATCTCCGTGTCCGACAAGGCCGGTCTGGTTGAACTGGGCAAGGCGCTCGCCGCCCGTGGCGTCGAGATCCTGTCGACCGGCGGCTCGGCCCAGCGTCTGGCCGAGGCCGGCGTCCCGGTCAAGGAGGTCTCCGACCACACCGGCTTCCCGGAGATCATGGACGGCCGCGTCAAGACGCTGCACCCGCGCGTCCATGGCGGCATCCTGGCCCGCCGCGACATCCATGCCGACGCGATGACCCAGCACGACATCCCCGGCATCGACCTGGTGGTCGTCAACCTCTACCCGTTCGAGGCGACGGTCGCCAAGGGCGCGGCCTATGACGACTGCGTCGAGAACATCGACATCGGCGGGCCGGCGATGATCCGCGCCGCCGCCAAGAACCACGACTTCGTCGCCATCGTCACCGAACCGTCCGATTACGAGGCGGTGATGGACGAGCTGGCGACCCATGACGGCTGCGTCACGCTGGCCCTGCGCCGCAAGCTGGCGCAGCGCGCCTATGCCCGCACCGCCGCCTACGACGCCGCCATCTCCACCTGGCTGGCCGGCCAACTGGGCGAGACCTTCCCGCCGCGCACCACCCTGTCGGGATCGCTGGCCCAGACCCTGCGCTATGGCGAGAACCCGCATCAGCAGGCGGCCTTCTACGTCACCGGCGAAAAGCGTCCGGGCGTCGCCACCGCCGTGCAGCTGCAGGGCAAGGAGCTGTCCTACAACAACCTGAACGACACCGACGCCGCCTTTGAGCTGGTGGCGGAGTTCGAGCAGCCGGCCGTCGCCATCATCAAGCACGCCAACCCCTGCGGCGTGGCCCAGGGTGCGAACCTGCTGGAAGCTTACAAGTCGGCCCTGCTGTGCGATCCGGTCAGCGCCTTCGGCGGCATCATCGCCGTCAACCGCAGCCTGGACGCCGAGACGGCCGAGGAAATCTCCAAGCTGTTCGCCGAGGTGGTGATCGCCCCCGACGCCGACGAGGCCGCCCGCGCGCTGCTGGCGACCAAGAAGAACCTGCGCGTGCTGCTGACCAAGGACGTGCCGAACCCGGCCGAGCCCGGCATGATGATCAAGCAGCTGTCGGGCGGCTTCCTGCTGCAGAACCGCGACAGCGGCCGTGTCAATCCGGCCGAGCTGAAGGTCGTCACCAAGCGCGCGCCGACCGAGCAGGAACTGGCCGACCTGCTGTTCGCCTTCCGCGTCGCCAAGCACGTCAAGTCGAACGCCATCGTCTATGCCAAGAACGGCGCCACGGTGGGTGTCGGCGCCGGCCAGATGAGCCGCGTCGACTCTGCCCGCATCGCTGCCATCAAGTCGGCCGAAGCCGCCAAGGCCGCCGGCCTGTCGGAGCCGCTGACCAAGGGCTCGGTGGTTGCGTCGGACGCCTTCTTCCCGTTCGCCGACGGCCTGCTGGCTGCGGCGGAGGCGGGTGTGACCGCGGTGATCCAGCCCGGCGGTTCGATCCGCGACGCCGACGTGATCGCCGCCGCGGACGAGAAGGGTCTGGCGATGGTGCTGACCGGAATGCGGCACTTCCGGCATTGAGGGGGTGAAGGGGTGGGGGCGCTTGGTTTTGCCCCCTCCCTAACCCTCCCCCGCTATCGCGGGAGAGGGAACTCCGCTGCACTCCTGCAAAGCTCCTGCCCCCTCTCCCGCGAAGCGGGGGAGGGATGGGGAGGGGGCAATCGACGCTGGAACTTCACGCCTCCGCCAGCAGGTCGTCGGAATCCTCGACCCGCTTCAGCATCGACTGCCGCAGCTTCAGCAGCGCCCGATGCTCCAACTGGCGCACGCGCTCCTTGCTGACGCCCAGTTCGCGACCGAGTTCCTCCAGCGTGGCGCCTTCCTCGCGCAGGCGGCGTTCGCGGATGATGGTGCGTTCGCGCGGGCTCAGTTCGCCCAGCGCTTCCGCCAGCCATTGCGAGCGGGTGCTGGCATCGCGCATGCCGATCACCACGTCCTCGGGCGAGGGGCGCTGGTCGGCCAGGAAATCCTGCCAATCGTCGTCGGAGCCGTCGGCCACCGGCGTGTTCAGCGACTGGTCGGAGCCGGACAGGCGCATCTCCATCGCTTCGACCTCCGACACCTCGACCTGCAGTTCGCCGGCGATCCACTCGCGGCCTTCCTTGGTCAGGCGCGCGCCGCTGCCGTTCTGGGTGGCGCTGTCGATCTTGGCGCGCAGGCGGCGCAGGTTGAAGAACAGGGATTTCTGCGCGGCGGTGGTGCCGGTCCGCACGATCGACCAGTTGCGCAGGATGTAGTCCTGCATGGCCGAGCGGATCCACCAGGCGGCGTAGGTGGAGAAACGCACCTCGCGGTCGGGCTCGAACCGGCTGGCCGCCTGCATCAGGCCGACATTGCCTTCCTGGACGAGATCGCCCATCGGCAGACCGTAATTGCGGAAGCGCGACGCGGTCGCCACCACCAGACGGGTATAGGCCCGGACCAGCTGATGCAGCGCCCGTTCGTCATGGCCCTCACGCCATTTTCGGGCGAGTTCGAATTCATGGTCGCGCGACAGCAACGGTTCGCGCATGGATGCCTTGATGAAGCTCAGATTTGCACGCTGAGTCTCCGGATCGTCGATGTATGCCATCCGTCCCTTCCTTCCCGTCTGGGCGGCATCGTGTTCCTTCGCATATCCCCGTACTATCGGGTCTTCGCCGCTTTGCCGCCTGCCCCCGGCCGATGCCGTCGGGTTAGACAACAAGCATGAGCGCGCCCTGTTGCGGAATCATACGCAGGTGTAGGGGGAGCGGATCACAAGAGACGGAGGATTTTTGCCGGCGGCCTATGGGATGGCTGCCGGAAGGATTGCCGGACCTGTACCAGGGAAGGGGGCGGACGGGCTGAAAGGTCAGGCTGGACCTAAGGATGGGTCACGCTTGGAAAAGGTCCAGCATTTCGCCGAAAGAATCGAAACAGGCGCAAACGAGGTGGCCGCCGCGGCCGCAGCCGCCGTCGAGCGTCACCGTCACCGGCCCGACATCCACGCCGGGGCTTTCCGGCGTCCAGCCGGGATCATAGCCGCGCACCAAGCGATTGAAGCCGCCATAGGGCTGCTCCAGCCGGGCGAAGCCGGCGCTGCCCCACCAGAAGGCGTCGCCCTGGCCGGTCAGCGGGCGCCGGGGATCGATGCCGGAACTGACCAGCAGCAGGCTTCCGCCGCCCCGGCTGTTGCCGGTCCAGTCGGCACCGTCCGAGGTCCCATCGGGTGCCCCGTCATTCGCGGCCCCCTCATTCGCAGGCCCGCCGGTGTAGGCGGCACGGCGCAGGGCGTTGAACAGCTGTTCATGCCCCGGCCGCGCGGCCACCGCCTGCCGCAACTCGCGCGTCCAGCGGCCCAGCATCACCGCACCGCCGCGCGCCCCCGCCATCCCGGCATCCAGGTTGCCGCCATAGGCGGCCAGCGTCGGCGCCACGCCCTGGCGCAGCATCCAGTCCAGCACGGTGCGGGGATCGGGAGCGAAATGGAGTTGCAGCAACTTCTGCCACATCTCCTCCTGCTGGCCGCGCAGATAGACGATGTCCGACGCGATCATGCCCGGCATCGCCAGCAGGGCGATGCGGAAGGCCAGCAGCCGGTCGATGGTCTCCACCACGCGGTCGCCGAAGCCGATCATGTTGCCGAGATAGACCAGCCGGTCGCCGGGGCGGAATCGCTGGCCGATGGCGTGATGGATCAAATCCAGCCGGTCGGGTTGCGCATGGATGGCGCCGATGGCCCAGACGCGGCGCGGCCGGCCGAGCGAGGCAAAGCGGCTGCCGTCCTCGACGGCGCCGACGATGCTCGCGGCATGTCGGTTGGCCTGACGGTTGGGAAGGGCAAGGCGCGGCGGCAGACCCAAACTGGATTCCCTTCGACGTCGTTCGCGAAGTCGTTCCGGCGGCGTCTGCCGGAAGGCGGCGGGAGTTTAGGCGTGTCATGCCACGGAAACAAAGGCGAAAAACGAGACGGGCGCGCGGCGTGACGTAGCAGCCGCGCGCCCGTTCGTGTCACGGACGTATAGGAGGAGCCTGGAACCCAGGCCCTGGACTCAGGCAGCCTTGGACAGCACCGATTCCAGACGCTCCGTCGCCTTGGTTTCGTCGATCTTCTCGACGGCGGCCAGTTCGCGGGCCAGACGCTCCAGGGCGGCCTGATAGATCTGGCGCTCGCTGTAGGACTGGTCGGACTGGTCGGCACCGCGGTACAGGTCGCGCACCACCTCGGCGATCGACACCGGATCGCCGGAGTTGATCTTGGCCTCATACTCCTGGGCGCGGCGGCTCCACATCGTGCGGCGGACGCGCGACCGGCCCTGCAGGGTCTCCAGCGCGACCTTGATGCGGTCCTTGGAAGACAGGCGGCGCAGGCCGGCGTTGCGGGCCTTGGTGACCGGAACCTTGAGCGTCATGCGCTCTTTCTCGAACGTGATCGCGTAGAGTTGAACCTCGAGTCCGGCAATGCTGTGGGTCTCGATCCCTTCGACCCGACCGACGCCATGAGCCGGATAAACGACGAAGTCACCGGCTTCGAAGTCAAGCTTGTTCGACATGTGGATTGGCTCTCACTTCTCGCGATCACGCCATTTTGCCGCCCCGGTGGAAGGGACGAAAAAGGACCCCGGACAGTTATGGCGCCGTGGGGATGGGACCCATCCACGACGATCACAAAAGCCACAGGTCCTGGAACGTAGGGAAAACCGGCAATGGCGCGGAGGCCGGCTCCGGTCGCGCATTATAGCGATGTTACGCCCGAGTTACAAAGGGAACGCGCAATCTACCGGGCGGAAATCGTCCATCGCCCGGCCATGGCCGCCCCGTCGATTTTGCATAGCAACATCGGCGGGCTCAATCGGTGATGCAGCCCGACTCGGAATAGCCGGGCCGCATCCGCTGGTCCGGCCTCAGCCGCCCGCCTTCGGAGAGAAGTACTTCTCGAACTTGCCGTCGACGCCCTTGAACTCGTCGGCGTCGGGCGGCGCGTCCTTCTTGCGGGTGATGTTCGGCCACTGTCCGGAATAGTCGCGGTTCATCTCCAGCCACTTGGTCGCGCGGTCGTCGGTATCGGGGACGATCGCTTCGGCCGGGCATTCCGGCTCGCACACGCCGCAGTCGATGCACTCGTCAGGGTGGATGACCAGCATGTTCTCACCCTCGTAGAAGCAATCCACGGGGCAGACTTCGACGCAGTCGGTGTACTTGCACTTGATGCAGCCGTCGGTGACGACGTAGGGCATGATCTCTTCTCCGCTGTTCCGGCCGGCGGTGCCGGCGGACTGGGCACGCGCATGGCACCGGGCCGGATGGCCAACCCGCGCCTGCCTAGCATGCCGCAGATGAGCCGTTCAACCCTGCGCGTGATGTGGGCGACCCTGTCGCACCCGTGGCGACCTCTTTCGAATGGGCAACGGAAGCGGTGTCCCCGGAGAAGGCGTCCAGGAAGGCGCGCAGGCTGGCGGTCTCGATGGCGTCGGTGCGGCGCACGAACTGCGTGGGCATGCGGCCCAGCGCTTGCGGCAGCGGCCGGGCGACCAGCAGCTCGCGCCAGGGATCGCGCTCCACGACCGAGCGTGGGATGACCGTCACCCCCATGCCGGCGCCGACGCAGCCCAGGATGGCGTCCAGCGCCCCGAACTCCATGACGCGGAAGGGCACGCGCCCGGCCTCCCGCATCGCCATCTCCGCCCGGCCGCGATAGGCGCAGGCCCGGCCGAAGGCGATCAGGGTGCGGCGCGCGCTGTCGGTGGTCAGCCCGGCGGTCGGTTCGGCCAGCACCAGCTCCTCGTCGAAGATGCGCCGGGCGGTCAGGTCGGGATGCGCCACCTCGCCGCCGACGAAGGCGCCGTCGAGCCGTCCGGCCAGCACATCGCCCAGCAGGGTCTCGGTCGGGCCGGGGGTGATGGTCAGCTCCACGTCGGGATGGTCGCGGTGGAAACGGGCCAGGATCGGCGGCAACCGCACCGCGGCGGTCGATTCCATGCTGCCCACCGCCAACCGTCCGCCGCGCCCGGCCGCCTCCGCCACCGCGTCGCGGGCCTGGGCGACCAGCCGCAGCACCCGGTCGGCATAGCCGCTGAGCACCCGGCCGGCCGGCGTCGGCTCCATCCCGCGGCTGAGGCGCAGGAACAGGTCGACGCCCAAATCCTCCTCCAGCCGCTTGATCCGCGCGGTGACGTTGGACTGCACGCAGTTCAGCGCCTCCGCCGCCCGGCTGACGCTGCCGGTGTCGGCCACCGCCTTCACCACCCGCAAACCGGCCAGATCCATGGCAACATCTCCCCAACCGCCAATGCATGGCACCCATCACTGAAAGTGGAGCTTATCATCAGAACAATTCATTGGAAATGAGGGCAGTGCCGCGGCCATGATGACCCACAAATCAATCGGCCGGCCGAACGGTTCGTTTTTCCGAACGGTTTCTGTTTCAACGAGCCGGCCGAACACCGAGAGGGCGTGGATCATGGTTCGGGTGTTGGTTGGCGGCCTGATCGGGCTCGCCATCGCAATGGGTGTCGCGCGCTTCGCCTTCACCCCGATCCTGCCGGCGATGCAGGAGGCCACCGGGCTGAGGGCCGACGGGGCGGGTCTGCTCGCCTCGCTGAACTATCTGGGCTATTTCGTCGGGGCGCTGGGTGCCGGTCTGGTGCCGCACGGCGCCACGCGGACCGCCGTGTTCCGGCTGTCGCTGCTGGTCAGCGTCGCCACCACCGCGGCGATGGGGCTCGATCTGGGGGACGCCGGGCAGGCGATGCCGGTCTGGCTGGTCCTGCGCTTCCTGTCGGGGGTGTCGAGCGCCGGCATCTTCATCCTGGGCATCGCCATGGTGCTTGACACGCTGTCCCGCGGCGGCGGGGAGCGGCTGGCCGGCTGGCTCTACACCGGGATCGGGGTGGGCATCGCCGCGTCCGGGCTGTTCGTCGCGCTGTTCGGCGGGCGGCTGGGCTGGGACGGGGACTGGCTGGCGCTGGGGGCGATCTGCGCCCTGCTGGGGCTGATGCCCGGCCTCTGGGTGCGCGATCCGGCGCCGCAGAGCCACGTGGCGGCCGTCAAGGCGGAGGGGGCAGTCCCGGCGCGGGCGGGCGGGCTGTCGGCGCCGCTGCTGCTGCTGACGCTCGCCTATTTCCTGGAGGGCGGCGGCTACATCGTGTCGGCCACCTTCCTGGTGTCGATCCTGAAGACCGATCCCGGCACCGCCGCGGTGGGCGAGGCCGCCTGGATGGTCGTCGGCATCGGGGCGATGGGCGCCGGGGTGTTCTGGGCGGCGGTCGCCCGGCGCACCAACAGCTGGTGGTCGCTGATCCTGGCGCATCTGACGCAGACGGTGGCCATCCTGCTGCCGATGACCGGATCGCCCACCGCGTCGGTGGTCTCGGCCCTGCTGTTCGGCGGCACCTTCGTCGGGATCGTGTCGCAGGCCTTCGCGCTGGGGCGCCAGCTGTCGGGTGGAGCGTCGGCACGGGTGGTCGGGGCGCTGACCGCCGCCTATGGGCTGGGGCAGATCATCGGGCCGCTGCCGGCCGGGCTGGTGGTGACGCGCACCGGCAGCTTCAACGCCGCGCTGCTGGGCGCCGCCGCCGCGGTGGTGCTGGGCACGCTGCTGCTGGTGCTGGGCATGGTGATCGCCGGGCGGCGGGCATCGGCGGGATCGGCGATGGCGACGCCCAATGCTTCGGCCCCAAAAGCTTAGTAAGTATTCGTAAGGTCTGCCTGCGACAATCGGCGCCGCTTCTGCTGCGATGCCGTTGTTCTCCCCGATCGTCAGCTTTGGCTACAGTCTGGTCCACAACAACCAGATCCTCGGGGAAGTCATGAAACGCAAGCTGGTTCCGGACGTCGTGAAGTCGCAGGAGCTGATCCTGGTGCCGGAGGATACCTCCGTTGCCACCGTGTCGAAGATGATGGCCGAAAAGAACATCGGCGCGGTTCTGGTGGTCGATCACGGCGCCCTGATCGGCATCGTCACCGAGCGCGACCTGAACAACAAGGTGCTGTCCAAGGATCTCGATCCGTCGGCGGTGGAGGTCGGCGCGGTGATGACCCGCAACCCCGACAGCCTGCCGCCCGACGCCGATGCGGTCGACGCGCTGAAGCTGATGCACGACAAGCATTACCGCCACCTGCCCATCACCCAGGGCAAGCGCGCGGTCGGCATCGTGTCGATCCGCGACCTGTTCAAGGTCGCCTACGAACATCTGATGGCCGAACGCGCCGAGGCGTGAGGGAAAAGGGGCGCCGCGAAGGGCGCCCCTCTTTGCCGTCAGTGTCCTGGGCTCTGCTTGCGCCGGGCCATCAGGTTCAGCGCCTCCACCAGGGCGGAGAAGGCGATGGCGAAGTACAGGTAGCCCTTGGGAATGTGGAAGCCGAGGCCGTCCGCCACCAGCGCCACGCCGACCAGCAGCAGGAAGGACAGCGCCAGCATCTTCACCGTGGTGTGACGGTTGACGAAGTCGCCGACCGGGCCGGAGGCGAACAGCATCACCGCCATGGCGATGACGACGGCGGCGATCATCACCGGCAGATGGTCGGACATGCCGACGGCGGTGATGACGCTGTCGAGCGAGAAGACGATGTCCAGGAACATGATCTGGACGACCACCGAGGTGAAGGTGGCGTGCTTGGGCGCCGATCCGCTCTCCTCATGGCCTTCGACGGTGTGGTGGATCTCCAGCGTGCCCTTGGCCAGCAGGAACAGGCCGCCCAGGATCAGGATCAGGTCGCGGCCCGACACCTCCCAGCCGGCGACGGTGAACAGCGGCTGGGTCAGCTGCGCCACCCAGGCGATGGAGGCCAGCAGGGCCAGGCGGGTCAGCAGCGCCAGCGCCAGGCCGACGCGGCGCGCGCTGTGCTGCCGTTCGGGCGGCAGCTTCGACGCCATGATCGAGATGAAGATGATGTTGTCGATGCCCAGCACGATCTCCAACGCGGTCAACGTCAGAAGGCTGGCCCAGACATTCGGGTCGGCGAGCAGGTCGAGCATGAAGGGGCGGGGCTCCGGCGGTCAAATGGGTGCAGTCGACAGGCTGCACGCCGGCACCGCAGGGCACCAGCGTGACCGCGACCACATGAGGTCGGTCGCGGTCCGCTGCAAGAGGGGCCAGTTCCATTTTTCCGCCATTCCTCCCCCGTCTTACCGCCGTCTTGCCGCTGATCCGGGGGCGGTGCGTTTCACCTCCAGGAGGCTGCGGCCCGCTGTCCGCCCGCTGTCGCGGGGAGGCGGCCGAAGGGGGCCGGC
Organism: Azospirillum sp. Sh1; assembly: GCF_008365135.1. NCBI lineage: Bacteria > Pseudomonadati > Pseudomonadota > Alphaproteobacteria > Rhodospirillales > Azospirillaceae > Azospirillum > Azospirillum sp. Sh1. The sequence goes on from NZ_VTTK01000012.1 coordinate 111,867, forward strand.
TCCCCCTCGTGCCGCTCGACGGTCTGCCGGGTGGCCGTCCTGTCGTTGCTCACCCGATCGCTCCAGGCGCGCCGGCGGATCGCCATCTGAAGCCGGCAATCCTGGGAGCAATAGAAGGGCGCCGGACCGCGGGCGGAAGTGCGGACGAAGGGCCTGCCGCAGCAGGCGCAGTAAAGCGTGGTCATGGTCGTTTCCTCCGGAACGGGCGGCCGTTTGCCGGCCTGCCCAAAGCCTTGCGGGCGATTGCCCTTCGGCTCTGCTGATGCTGTTGGGTGAATTGTGTCGGCTGCCCTCAGACGTCGCCAGCGATCAAAAGACATAAGCCCGATCGGCCTCAAGTATTCGGCATCGAAATTCGGAGCGGCAGCAGCAGCTTAGATGCACGGGCGCGTCAATTCGCCGCGATGCTCTGCCGATCGTTGGTGCACGGATTTTTTCGACCTCCGCATCTTCCAACGGGAGCCTGACGGTGCCATTTGTTCCTTTCGGCCAACAGCCCGGAAAGACGATATGCGATGACGCTTCGACGCCTCGCCACCTTCCTGAAAACCGAAAGCGCCAGCGGCGTGGTCCTGATGATCGCGGCGGTGCTCGCCCTGTTGTGGGCGAACTCGCCGGCGGCCCCGTTGTACGACACGATCCTGGCGGCGAAGCTGGCGGTGACGGCGGGCGGCGTCGGCTTGGACAAGCCGCTGATCCTGTGGATCAACGACGGGCTGATGGCGATCTTCTTCCTGCTGGTCGGGCTGGAGATCAAGCGCGAGGTGCTGGAGGGCGAACTGTCCAGCCCGGCCAAGGCGATGCTGCCGGGCATCGCCGCGCTGGGCGGCATGGCGGTGCCGGCGCTGGTCTACTGCCTGTTCGCCCAGGCCGAACCGGGCGCCCTGCAGGGCTGGGCGATCCCGGCGGCCACCGACATCGCCTTCGCTCTCGGCGTGCTGGCCCTGCTGGGCAACCGCGTGCCAGGCAGCCTGCGCGTCTTCCTGCTGGCGCTGGCGATCATGGACGATCTGGGCGCCATCGTGATCATCGCCGTCTTCTACAGCCACGGGCTGGTGCCGATGGCGCTGGGGCTGGCGGCGGCATCGGCCGTCGGGCTGTGGCTGCTGAACCGGGCCGGGGTGCGCTCGCTGACGCCCTATCTGCTGCTGGGGCTGGTGCTGTGGGTGTGCGTGCTGAAATCGGGCATCCATGCCACGGTGGCCGGTGTCGTTCTGGCCTTCGCCATTCCGCTGCGGGTCAAGGATGCCGACGGCAAGCGGGCGGAGGATGCGCCGCTCTATTGCCTGGAGCATGCGCTGCACCCCTGGGTCGCCTTCCTCATCATGCCGGTCTTCGCGCTGGCCAACGCCGGCGTGCCGCTGGACGGCATCACCCCCGCCAGCCTGCTGGAGCCGGTGCCGCTGGGCATCGCGCTCGGCCTGTTCGTGGGCAAGCAGGTGGGCGTGTTCCTGGCCGTGTGGATCGCCGTGCATATCGGCGTGGTCGAGCGGCCGGCGCGGGCCAGCTGGAGTCAGGTCTACGGCGTCGCCGTGCTGACCGGCATCGGCTTCACCATGAGCCTGTTCATCGGGACGCTGGCCTTCGCCGACCCGCAGCATGCGGTGGCGGTGCGGCTGGGCGTGCTGACCGGCTCGCTCGCCTCGGCGCTGGTCGGCTACGGCCTGCTCTACGCCGCCGGCACCGGTCGGGCACGGGCGGCGGCGCGGGCGACCTGATGCCGGTCGGAAGGTTATCGTCAACGATAGCTGGTCATGATATCTGTTGGGTGCGCGAACTTTGTTCCGGTACGGCGGAACCCGTGGGTGTGCTGGGCGGTTCTTTCCGTGTGGGGGAGTCGCGCGGCAGGCGCGGGACCGACAGATCGGGGGGGACATGCGATGATCGACGCCATCCGCACACGCCGGCGCACCGTTGCCGAAGATCCTCCACCGGGCGGGTCCGGCAGCTCGGTCCCCATCGATTTCCAGCGGCTGGAGCGGCTGCGCCGCCTGTCCCGCCTGATGGACAGCCGCTGGCGCATCCCCTTCACCCGTATCCCGGTCGGGCTGGACGGCATCGCCAGCCTGGTGCCGGTGGCGGGCGACACCGCGACCGCGCTGGTTTCCGCCTACATCATCATGGAAGCCGCCCGTTTCGACCTGCCCAAGACGCTGGTGGCCCGCATGGTCTTCAACGTGCTGCTGGACTGGGCCGGCGGCTCCGTCCCGGTGCTGGGCACCGTCTTCGACATCGCCTTCAAGGCCAACCGGATGAACCTGAACCTGCTGCACGAGCATCTGGAACAGCGTCTGGCCGCCGCGGCGAAGCGCTGAAAAATGCGGTCCCTGCGATCTTGACGTGGATCAAGGCAGGGGTGGGGGGACTGCGGCAACCTGTCGCTCATGAACGCCATCACCGCCCTGGCCGTAAAGCCGGCCCCCGCCCCGTCCCGTTCCCACGGTGTCGATCCCGCGCTGCTCGCCAAGTATGACGGGCTGCGGGTGCCGCGTTACACCAGCTACCCGACCGCACCGCACTTCACGCCCGAGGTGAACGGCGACGTCTATGGCGGCTGGCTGGAGGCGATCGATCCCGCGCGCTCGGGCTCGCTCTACCTGCACATTCCGTTCTGCCAGAAGATGTGCTGGTACTGCGGCTGCCACACCAAGATCGTCGCGCGCTACGAGCCGATCGCCGAGTATCTCGGCCATCTGCGGCGCGAGATCGCCATGGTGGCCGAGCGCGTTCCCGGCCGGCTGGCGGTGCGTCACATCCATTTCGGCGGCGGCACCCCGACCATGATGGCGCCGGACGATTTCGAGGCGATCATCGCGCTGCTGCGCACCCGCTTCGACGTCGTCGCCGATGCCGAACTGGCGGTGGAGATCGACCCCCGCACCCTGACGGCGGAAATGGCGGCGGCGCTGGGCCGTGCCGGCGTCAACCGCGCCTCGCTGGGCGTGCAGGATTTCGACGAGACGGTGCAGCAGGCGATCAACCGCGTCCAGCCGCGCGCCGTCACCGAGCAGGCGCTGGCCTGGCTGAAGGAGGCCGGGATCACCAGCGTCAACCTCGACCTGATGTACGGCCTGCCGCACCAGTCGGTGGAGAGCGTCACCCGCTCCGCCGAGATCGCGCTGGAGATGGCGCCGGATCGGCTGTCGGTCTTCGGCTACGCCCATGTGCCGTGGATGAAGACCCACCAGAAGAAGATCGACGAGTCGGTCCTGGCCGGTTCGCTCGGCCGGTGGGAGCAGTTCGCCGCCATCGGCGACACGCTGGCCGCCGCCGGCTACAGCGCCATCGGTCTCGACCATTTCGCCCGTCCCGGCGACGAACTGGCGGTGCAGCAGGAGGAAGGACGGCTGGGCCGCAACTTCCAGGGCTACACCACCGACGACGCCGAGGTGCTGCTTGGCTTCGGCTCCTCCTCCATCGGCGCGCTGCCGCAGGGCTATGTGCAGAACGCCGTGCCCTTCGACCATTACGCCACCGCCATCGAGGAAGGCCGCCTGCCCACCGGCAAGGGCATCGCGCTGACCACGGACGACAAGGTGCGGCGCGACCTGATCATGCGGCTGATGTGCGACCTGTCGGTCGACACCGCGGCCATCGCCCAAGCTCACGGCTTGCCTGGGTCGGCCTTCGACGCGGAGCTGGAGGGCATGGCCGATCTGGTCGCCGACGGCGTCGCGGTGGTGGAGGGCCGGCGCGTCCATGTGCCGGAGAGCGCCCGCCCCCTGATGCGCATCGTCGCCGCCCGTTTCGACACCCACCTGTCCAAGGGCGCCGGGCGGCACAGCCGGGCGGTCTGAGGGCCGGGCCGTTTGAGGGGCCGGGCGGTCTGAGGGCCGTTCTTAAAGAAGAAAAGGCGGTCGGCGCCACCCGCCGACCGCCTTTTCCCGTGCCGCGCATCCGAACCCACAAGGCTACGCGGCAACCTCGTTGATGCCCTGCATCAATGTCCGCAGCATGTCGCCGCTGAGGCGGTTGGACGTCACGCCGCCCGCCTGCTGTTGCGTGCCGCCGCCATAGGCGGCCATCCGTTCCTGTTCCGACACATAGCCGTCCTTGTTGGTGTCCAGCGGGTCGTAGCTGGTCGTGCCGCCCGCCGACGCGGTGCTGCCCGAAGACGAGGCGGAGGACGTTGCCGATGCGCCGCTGCTGCTGTCGGATGTGCTCTCCGAAGCGCTGGCCGTGCCGCTGTCGTTGGCGGGAGGCGGGGGAGGCGGCGGGCGGTTGGCGTCGGCCTGCTTCAGCGCGCTGCTCAGCTCGTCCTCGGAAACCGATCCGTCCTCGTCGCTGTCGAGGCTGCTGAACAGCGACGAGGCGTCGGTGGACGACTGGCCGGCGGAGGTGAGGGCCGAGGTCAGCTCGTCGGCGCTGATGCCGCCGCTGCTGTCGCTGTCCAGGCTGGAATAGAGGTTCTGCGCGAATTGCTGCTGCATCGCGCTCGCCTGCTCCTGCGCCGCCAGCAGGGCGCTGCCGCTGCCATAGTCGAACTGGCTGGAGAAGGAGCTGAACTCCGTCGCGCTGAGCGAGCCGTTCTTGTCGCTGTCCAGGCTGCCGACCAGACTGTCGACCGCCGAGGACAGCGTGTCGCTGTCGGACGCGGCCGAGGTGCCGCCGAGCGCACCGAGAAGCTCGTCCTTGGACAGCGACGAATCGCTGTTGGCATCCGCCTTGGAGAAGAATTTCTGGAGCGTCGCCGCGCTGCTGGAACTGCCGAGGGAGGAGATCATGGCCGGATGCCCCCGTAAGGTGCCATCGTGATGGTCAAGATACGGGGCACGCGGCCGGACTCCTGCGCTGGGGCGGTGCGAGAAAGATTGGATTTGCATTAATTTTTTTCGGTCTGGGCGACGTGCCCCAAAAAGCGCATAGCGAGGTTGGGTGTGCTGCGGTGGCGAAGAGGGGGGCACCTCCTGTATGGTCGCGCCGAAGGTCCATTGCTCCTGTCTGCCAACCCCTTTCGCCCTTCCTGCAAATCACCGATCCATATCAAGGTGAGCGATGATCCGGCGTGTGCGTTCCCTTCCGCTGATGGTGGCCCTGGCCACGCTGATGGTTCCCGGCTGCATGCCGTACCAGCGGATTCCGAATCCGCCGACCGTGCGCACCGCGCCCGATACCGGGACGGGGCTGGAACCGATCTATGGGGAATGGCAGGTGGACAAGCCGACTCCGCTCCACGCCCAGCCGTCCGCCGGTGCGGGCGTCGTCGCCACGCTGGGAGCGGGGCAGGCGGTGACCACGCTGGGCCGGGTGCGCAACAGCGATTGGGTGGCGGTGAAGGCCGGCGGGTCCACCGCCTATGTCCGGCTGCATCTGCTCAGCCTGAAGAGCAACACGCCGCGCGGCAGCCGCGGCACCTCCAGCACCCTGGCCAAGCCGACCGACAATGCCGGCCCGACCATCAAAGCCGCCCCGCGCAGCAAGATCGGCGTCACCCCCATCGCCAATTGACCTGAGAGGTCGGCGAGCCTTCGGGCAATCGGTCACAGGACAAGACAGGAGTCGCAGACTCCCCCTCGACATGGCTCCGTGATAGAACATATCAGGAACATATGCCTGTCGAGCGGAGCCGAGTCATGCCTGTCCTGTCGTCCCCTTCCCCGTCCGCGGAGGCTGCGCCGCGCGATCGTGCCGGGGTGCTGGCCGATCTGCGCGCGCGCATCCGGCGGATCGAGGGGGCGGGCGGGGAGGGCGGGAGGATCCTGCCGTTCGGCATCGACCCGGTCGACGGCCATCTGCCCGACGGTGGGTTGCCGCTGGGCTGTCTGCATGCGGTGGCGGCGCAGGATCCGGGGGCGGGCACCGGTTTCGCCGCGGCGCTGCTGGCCCGGCTGGCGACTCCGAGAACGCCGGCGCTGTGGATCCTGCGCGGGCGCGACCTGTATGCCCCAGGGCTGGCGGCCTATGGGCTGACGCCGGACCGGCTGGTGGCGGTGCGGGCGATGCGGCCGGTCGATGCGCTGTGGGCGATGGAGGAGGCGTTGCGCTGCTCCGCCCTGTCGGCGGTGCTGGGCGAGTTGGAGGGGCTGGACCTCACCGCCAGCCGGCGGCTGCAGCTCGCCGCCGAGTCGTCGGGGGTGACCGGATTCCTGCTGGACCTGAGCGCGGGTTTGGCCGCGGGCGCGTCGGGTGGGCGCAACCGGCGGACGGAGGGACTCAGCGCCGCAGTGACCCGCTGGCGCCTGGATGCGGCACCCAGCCTGGATGGGGAGGAGGATGCGGCCCCGCGCCCGGCCGGAGGCCCGCCGGGGCTGGGAAAACCGCGCTGGTCCGTCGCGCTGGAGCGTTGCCGGGGCGGTCGCCCGGGCCACTGGACCCTCTCCTGGGACGGAGAGGGCTGGCGCGACGTGGGGAAAGAGGATGGAAGCGGCCTTGGGCAGGCCGCGCGAAGCGACTCGGGGCTATGGCCGGCCCGGCACTCGATAGCTCTGGACTCGATGGCCCTGGACTCGATGTCCGACAACCGACAGGGTCGCTTGTCGGATCACCGCAAACCGGCTATCGCGCGCTGAGCGCCGAATCAGTAGTTGGTGGCCCAGTCAGGCTCGCGGCGGGCGGGCTGCTCCGACCCGTCCGGCTCGGTCATCCAGCGCGGGTCATCCGCGTCCAATGGCGCATGCAGCGGGGCGTAGAGCGGCAGCTGGCGGGCGAACTCCGCGCTGTCGGCATCGCGGCGCTGCTTCAGCAGGCGGTCGGCAAGGTGGGCGGGCAGCATGGCAGGTCTCCTTCTGAGCGCCGGATGGCACCGCGGATCAGCCTGACTAAGGCCGGTCCTGGCCCACCCGTCGTCCTGTTTGCCTGGATATTAACTACGCAAGTTCCAGGCCAGCTGTTAAGCGCGTCACACAAGTTCCATGACACACGACGAAGTCTCTACAAACGGTTTATACGAAGCCACTTGAACCCACATGAACCGGTATGACACGAGGGACTCTGGGGGGATCTGTCGTACACGCCGTGGCGGTCATCGCCCTTCGATCGGGCATCGCCGCCGTCCTGTGTGAGATGTGTTCCCTTCCGTGCCGTTCCAACCCATATTCGGGGCCAATCCTCTTCAAGGAATGCGTACCTCCCATGCACAGCGCCCCCGTACCCGATTCTTGCCCGACCTGCCTAAAACCTAATCATCTGTGCATTTGCGAGGCAGTGCAGCCGATCGACAACGGCGTGTTCCTGCTGATCCTGCAGCACCCGCAGGAGAAGCGGGAAAATCTGGGCACCGCCCAGATCGCCCATCTGCAGTTCGCCAATTCCATGGTGAAGGTCGGGCTGAGCTGGCCGGGGCTGAAGCGCATCCTGGGGCGGGAGGTCGATCCCAAGCGCTGGGGCGTGCTGTATCTCGGCCCGGTGAAGGACGGCGGCGCTCCCCGGCCGGAGGTGGCGGTGGTCGACAAGGACGGCCAGCCGCTCCGCGACAGCGCCGGGATCCTGGAGGATCTGGAGGGCGTCATCGTCCTGGACGGCACCTGGAGCCAGGCCAAGACCCTGTGGTGGCGCAATGCATGGCTGCTGAAATGCCGCCGCATCGTGCTGAACCCGCAGTTCCGCTCGCTCTATGGGCAGGCGCGCAAGGAGCCGCGGCGCGACAGCGTCTCCACCCTGGAGGCCGGCGCCTTCCTGCTGTCGCGGCTGGAGGGTGACCAGACCATCATGGACACCGCGCTGAAGCCCTTCTCGCTGCTGCTGAAGAAGCTGCGCACCCGCCGTCCGCGCCCCACGCCGCCGGCCGGAGAGGACGCCGGTCCGGCGGTTTCCGACGGTGAGGGGGGCGACGAGGTCTGAGCGTTCTGTCCGCCGCTGCAACCAACCGGCGGTTTGAGCCGTTGATGACGGGTGAGAGGGCCGGCTCCGGCCGGCCGCGTCGCCCGTTGCAACGACGGAAGGAGAGGCTTCGTGCGCGGTATTCTGCTGTGGCTGGTCGGCATTCCGATCCCCATCATCCTCCTGCTCTACCTGTTCAACATTCTTTGACCTGACCGCCGGGTTGACGGCGCTGCGGCGCCGGGTGCCAAATACGGCTCCCCAGCGCTCCGTTTCTTTCCCCCCGCAATCGAACGAGAGAATGATGGCCAGCGATTTCGTGCCTTTCGGCCTGACCGTCTGCGGTCTCAGCGAGCTATGCAATTTCGGCGGCGGCAAGGTCAGCCACGTCCTGTCCATCCTCGACCCCGAGATGACGGAGCCGAGCGAGTTCGGCGATTACGGCGAGCATGAGCGGCTGGAACTGCGCTTCCACGACGTCATCGAACCGACCCGCGGCCAGATCGCGCCGGAACGGTCGGATGTGGAGCGTATCCTGGCCTTCGGCCGCGACCTGCTGGCCGAGCCGGTGGATTGCCGCCATCTGCTGGTCCACTGCCATGCCGGCGTGTCGCGGTCCACCGCCGCGCTGACCATGATCCTGGCCCAGGCGCGCCCCGACCTTCCGGCGGCCGATGCGGTGGGGACGGTGGTCGGCATCCGCGCCCAGACCTGGCCCAACCTGCGCATGATCGAGTTCGCCGACGACATCCTCGGCCGCAACGGCGATCTGATCGCCGCCGTCCGCCAGCGTCACCGCACGCTGGGCAAGCAGCGCCCGGAACTGGTCCAGTTCATGATCGACAATGGCCGCATCCGCGAGGTCGAGGATCTGATCGACTGAGAAGGGATGCGGTCCTTCGGAGTTTCACGTCTTTCGGCCGTCATTCCCGCCTTCGCGCTACGGGATACACACAACTCAGAGCGATATTAAACCTCTGGAATAAAAGGAACTTTACGTCATCCCCGCGAAGGCGGGGATCCAGGAAACTCCGCAATGAAGCGGCTGACACGGCTGGATTCCCGCCTTCGCGGGAATGACGGCCGAATAAATGTCATGGTTCCAGTGGCTTAAAGGCCCATGAGGTCTGTGCATCCCGTAGCGCCTTCGCGGGGATGACGGCTGATAATCGTTCCTGAAAACTCACCAGTTCTCAATAGCCTGCTGACTGCTGGCCGCCGAAGACGCCCTTCGCCCAGGCGCCGATGCGGTGGCGCCACTGTTCGTGCCAGATATAGACGCTGCCCTTGACCCAGTTCATCTGGATCGCGCGGCGCTGGCCTTCGAAGGGATAGTGGCCGTGCCAGGAGGTGTCGCTGCGGCGGAAGCACATCAGGGTGCCTTCCTCCGGCGGGACCTCGGCGGCGTAATCCTCCAGGTTCTGGGAGCGCAGGATGCGCAGGCGGCCGCCGGTCGCCTCCCAGGGCGGGTTCATGTAGATCAGCACGGTGATGACCTTGCTGGCCGAATCCGGATGGATCTTGCCGTCGGTCGGCCGGCACATGCCGCGCGCCGTGAACATGGTCGGATACTTCGACAGATCCAGATCGAACTTGTCGGAGAAGGCCTTGCAGACCTCCGGCCCCTTCAACTCGCCGATCATCCGGTCGAAGCTCGGCCCCTGCGGGAAGACGCCCAGCGGGATCGAACCGGGCTTGTCGACCTTGGGATAGTCGCGGTGCAGCTCTTCAAGAAACTCCCGCTTCACGAAACCCGGAACGCACAGGAAATCATAGGGATCGTGCTGCAGGGGGGTGGCGCGGAATTTGTCCAGATCAAGCATGGACATGGCTACGGAACTCCCAAAGAGCGTGCCGACGATGGCTTTGCCCCCCAAAACCGGCGTCACTTAACCACGACGGAAGTTTTATGCAACAGGTTTGTCTGGGAAGCACAATTCTTGCCGCGCCCGCCATTCGGGGCCGACATAGTTGACGATGATCGATTTGCGCACGCCGTCGATCGGACGTTTCTCGAACCCATGCCAGGTATTGCTTCCGGGGATGAAGATCAGCCCCTCGTTGAAGGCGTAGGGCGCGCGGGCGACCACCGTCCGGCTCTCGTCCAGCACGTCGGTGCCCCAGTGCGAGCAGTTCGGCCCCTTCGAGAGATAGATCAGCATCGTGTATTTCTTGACGCCGATGTCGGTGTGCGGCTCCAGCCAGAAGCCGTCGGTGTCCTGGCAATATTCGATGCGCAGGCTGGTGCCGGTCAGGTCGACGTTGCAGGTCTTCTGGATCGCGTCCACCACCGGGCGGCTCTGGAAGGCCTGGGCCACCGTCTCGCACACCGCGTACCTGCCGCGGTTCTCCTCGCCGAAATAGGTGCGCGACGCGTTGTTGGTCTCGCGCTTGCCATAGGTGTCGGACACCGGGGGCGGACCCCAGGGCAGGTCGGCGATGGCGTCGGCGGACTCCTCCGGCAGTGCCTCGGACAGCAGCCAGTGATTGTACGGCTGGTCGAACAGCCGGCTGTTTTCCAGGCAACGCAGGAAGGAGGCGGAAACGGCGTCGGGGGTGGTCATGGCGGCGAAGTTCCGGATGGAAGGACGGCCCCGGACCGTGCTTTTCGGAGACGGCCGGTTCGTCAGCGCTTATGGCACGGCCCACGGCGGAACTCCGCACCCAAACCGGTCTTACCAGCGGGGTGCGCGCATTGGTCGCGCCGCACCCCGCCGGCGTCATCAGGACAGGCCGAAGCGCTTCCGGTGCAGGGACAGGCGGCGGCGCACCTCGTCGGCCACCACCTCCGTCTCGTTCAGCGGCGCATAGTGCCAATGGTCCAGGGAGCCGTCGAAGGGCCGCGTGATGCCGTCCTGGTACAGCCCGTCATGGAAGGCGCGGAACTTGGGCGATCCGCCCTCCAGTTCGATCACATAGACCGGCTTGCCGGTGGAGCAGGCCTCCGACGTCATCGACACGCTGTCGCAGGTCACCACCACCGCATCCGCCAAACCGAGATAGGCGAAATAGGGGTTCTCGCCGGTGCCGTCCCACACCTCCGCCGGCAGGCCGGACAGGCGGGCGCGCAGGATCGCCTCGTTGTCGGCGCCGGTGCGGCGCGACGGGGTGACCATCAGCCCGGCGCCGTGGCTGCGCGTCAGGTTGGCCAGCCGTTCGGCCACGTCGCCCATGATGGTGGGCGTCAGGCGGTAGACGCCGTTGTCGCCGCCGATCAGCACGGCGATGCGCGGGTGCGGCAGATGGGCCAGCCGTGGAGCGAATCGCTGTGCCGCGTCGGCCAGGATGGCAGGAGTCACCCGGTGCAGGGCGCCGCGGGTCACCAGCACATTGTCGCCGCGCAGCTTGTCGTGGCGCGGCACGACGACGAGGTCGAACCGGCGCGGGTTCATCACCGGATCCTGGATCTGGACGGTGAAGGTCCGGCCGCCCGACTGGCGGCGCACCGCCAGCGAGACGGCGATGGACTGCCGCCCGGTGCCGATCAGCACGTCGGGCCAGGGCGGCTCCACCGGATCGCCCTTCGGACCGGCGGCGAAGCGGTTGCCGATGCGCCAGTAGGGGGTCAACTGGCGCCAGGGCGTGCGCAGGTGGACGCGCTTGACGACCGGCGTCAGGCCAAGCGACTCCGCCAGGCCGATGCACTGGTTTTCCATGCCGGCCTTGCCGTCCGACACGACCCAGCAGGTAAGGGGCCAGCAGGTCAAAGGTTGCATGAGAACTCGGATCGTTGAGGCTGCGAAGGGGATTGCGGCGAAAAGACCGTTATCCGGGTTGCTCGCCCTTGCGGGGGTTTCCGTCTTGGCGTAGACACCATGCCCGTGTAATATCCTTTCTCCAAATCACCCCCGGAGCGACCGAGTAAACCATGCGGCGGGTCAAACTCGACCGAATTGACCGTCGGATTCTGCGTGATCTGCAGAACGACGGCCGGATGACCAATGTGGAGCTTGCCCGACGTGCCGGCATCTCCGCTCCGCCCTGCCTGCGCCGCGTCCGCGCGCTGGAGGAGGCGGGATTCATCCGTGGCTACCACGCCGACGTCAACCCCGATGCACTGGGGTTCGGTGTCACGGTGTTCGCCCAGGTCGGCCTCAGCAGCCAGGCCGAAGCGGACCTAAAGAAATTCGAGGAGCTCGTCAACAGCTGGCCGCTGGTGCGTGAGTGCAACATGCTGGCCGGCGAATATGATTTCATCCTGAAGATCGTGGCGGAGGACTGGGACGACTACCAGCGCTTCCTGACGACCAAGCTGACGGCGGCCCCCAACGTCGCCCATGTGAAGTCGGCCCTGTCGATCCGCACCAGCAAGCACACCCCCGGCGTTCCCATCGACGTCGATTCGCCCGACATCCCGGAAGGGACCGAGGACGACGAGGACGAGGATTTCGTCGAGGACGAGACCGAGACGCCCGCCCGCGCCACCCGGCGCTGAGCGGGGCAGGGGCTCGTTTTACAGGGAAGATGCGGCGAGCGCCTGGAGCAGGCCCGCCGCCGCTCCCCCCAGCACCACCCAGTGGATCGCCATGTTGCGGCGGGTCAGCGCATAGAGCGCGGCCAGCATGATGGCCCAGGTCCAGATCAGGTGCCCGGCCGTCTGGCCGTCCGGCAGCAGCACAGCCACACCCAGATAGACGCCTAAGTTCAGGATCACCCCCACCACCGCCGCGGCGATGGCGGCCAGCGCCCCCGTGGCCAGACGGTTGTGGATCAGCCGCTCCACATAGGGCGCGCCGGCGAAGATGAACAGGAAGCAGGGCAGGAAGGTCAGGTAGGTCGTCAGCGCCGCCCCCAGCGTCCCCGCCAGCGCCGGCGACAGCGCGCCCGGCCGGTTCCAGCCGGCGAAGAAGCCGACATATTGCGTCACCAGGATCAGCGGACCCGGAGTCGTCTCGGCCAATGCCAAGCCGTCGACCATCTCGCGCGGGCCGAGCCAGCCATAGGCGTCCACCGCCTGCCCGGCGATGTAGGGCAGCACGGCATAGGCGCCGCCGAAGGTGACGAAGGCAGCCTTGGTGAACAGCGCCGCGATGCCCCGCCAGGGATCGGTTCCGAAGGCCAGCAGGACCGCCACGACCGGAACCAGCCACAGCAGCACGAACAGGCCCGCAAGGGCCGCCAGCCGGCCGCGTCCCGGCGCCGGCTCCACCGGGCCGGCATCGCCGTCGGCCAACGGATGCGGGTGGGCGAACCAATGGCGGCCCATGCGTGCCGCCACGCCGCCGACCACCGCCGCCGCGCCGATGACCAGCGGGAAGGGCAGGTGCAGCGCGAACAGCGCCAGGAAGGCGGCTCCGGCCATGGCGACGGCCGCCGGCCCCTTCAGCGTGCGGCGGCCCATCCGCCAGACCGCGGCGGCGATGATCGCCACCACCGCCGGCTTGATGCCGTCGAACAGCGCAGCGACCGGTCCGGCGTCGCCATGGGCGGCGGCGATCCAGGACAGGGCGAGCAGCACCAGCGCGCCGGGCAGCACGAACAGCCCGCCCGCCACCAGCCCGCCTCGCACGCCATACATCCGCCAGCCGATGTAGGTGGCGAGCTGTTGGGCCTCCGGGCCCGGCAGCAGCATGCAGAAGTTCAGCGCATGCAGGAAGCGGGTCTGATCGATCCAGCGGCGGCGGTCGACCAGCTCGCCCTGCATCATCGCGATCTGCCCGGCCGGCCCGCCGAAGCTGGTCAGCCCCAGCCGCAGCCAATAGAGACAGAAGGCGCCGAAGGGCGGAGTGGGGGAGGGGGATTCGATCATGATCCCGCACCCTAGCGCAAACGCCGCCGCAAGGCAGCCGCCGCAGGGAAGCCACCGACACCCAATCCCGGCGATGGGGACAATTGCGGGGCGCCCATGGTCTTCCGCATCGCGGAGGTTTAATATTGCAACCGCGAGCGCCGCCGTCGTGGCCGGCGCCGGACGTCGGGGACGTTGCAGAATGAAGGCTTCCGCCCGCGGTCGCGCGGCTGTGTTGGGCGCGGCGTTGTGTGCCGGTGTCGGGTTGACGGCTCTTGGACAATTGGCGCTGGCGGGGCCGGCGCAGGCCGCCGTCGGCGTCCATGCCGAAGAGATCGTGCGTTTCCCGTCCGTCGACGGGGATCTGACCGGTGGCGCGCCGACGATGCTGAGCGGCCGGCTGCTGCGCCCCGCCGGAAACGGCCCGCATCCGGCGGTGGTCATGCTGCATGGCTGCGGCGGCCTCTTTGCCCGCAACGGCCGGGTGTCGCCGCGCCATGTCTGGTGGGCCACCCACCTGCAGCGGCAGGGCTTCGAGGTGCTGATGGTCGACAGCTTCGGTCCACGCGACGTGGAGGAGGTCTGCACCACCGCGCTGAAGGACCGCACCGTCCGCGCCACGGTGGAGCGCAAGCGCGATGCCTGGGCGGCGCTGGCCTTCCTGCGCAAGCGGCCGGAGGTCGACCATGACCGCATCGGCCTGATCGGCTGGTCGCAGGGCGCCGGCACTGTGCTGGCCGCCTATGGGGCGGGCGAGGGTGGGCCGGCCGGGACGGAGGAGGGCGGCTTCCGCGCCGCCGTCGCCTTCTACCCCGGCTGCAGGGCGCCGCTGAGCGACGAGGACTGGCAACCCGACGGCCCGCTGCTGCTGCTGGTCGGCGGCAAGGACGACTGGACCCCGCCGGAGAGCTGCGTCGAGCTGGCCGGCCGCGACGGGGTCAAGGACAAGGTCGATCTGGTGGTCTATCCCGACGCCTATCACGGCTTCGATGCGCCGGACGCCCCGGTGCGCAAGCGCCAGGACCTCGCCACCGCCCCCGGCGGCACCGCCCATGTCGGCACGAACGAAGACGCCCGCTCGGACGCGATCCGGCGGGTGATGGAGTTCTTCAAGGAGAAGCTTGGGGGGTGAGGGGGCGGCGGCCCCTTACCGAGAATCCACCCTGTGCATCCCCCTCACCCCGACCCTCTCCCCGGGGGGGAGAGGGGGATTTTGGGGGAGAGGGTTACACCCTCAACGGAACTCGACCGAAACGATCTCGTACAGCTTGGAGCCGCCGGGGGTGGAGACCTCCACGCTGTCGCCGACGGCCTTGTTGATCAGGGCGCGGGCCAGCGGCGCCTGGATCGACAGAAGGCGGTTCTTGATGTCGCTCTCGTCCTGGCCGACGATCTGATAGGTCGTCTCCTCGTCCGTGTCCTGGTCGGCCAGGGTCACGGTCGCACCGAACTTCACGGTGTTGCCGGTCAGCTTGGCCGGGTCGATGACCTCCGCCCGGCTGATCTTGTCCTCAAGCTCCAGAACGCGGCCTTCAATGAAGCTCTGACGTTCGCGCGCCGCGTGATATTCGGCGTTTTCCGAAAGGTCGCCATGTTCGCGGGCTTCCGCGATGGCTTTGATGACCGCCGGGCGTTCGGTGATCTTAAGGTGCTTCAATTCCTCCTGGAGGCGGTTGAAGCCCGCCGCTGTCATCGGAACTTTTTCCATGTTCGGTCCATCACCGCTTGCAGTCGTTCGACCTGTCCAAAGCGACATCAAGGACGAAGACGGCGCGGAGGAGGTCCGCCGCGCCGTCGTCCGTCCTTAATACGATCCGCTAAGGTACGACTGCAACGGGGCGACTTCAAGGCTGCCGTTCCGGAGTGCGGCAATCGCTTCCACCGCCGCGCGTGCTCCCGCTACGGTGGTGTAATACGGAATGTTGTAGGTCAGCGCGGTGCGACGCAGGCTGAAGCTGTCGGCCAGCGCCTGAGCGCCTTCCGTGGTGTTGATGACCAGATGCACGTCGCCGTTGATCATGGCGTCGACGATGTGCGGCTGGCCTTCCACCACCTTGTTGATGGTCTCCGCCGGCACGCCGGCATCGTTCAGCACCTTGGCGGTGCCGGACGTGGCGAGGATGCGGAAGCCCATCTCGTGCAGCTTCTTGGAGATCACCGCCAGCGCCGGCTTGTCGTGGTCCTTGACCGAGACGAAGACGCTGCCCTTGACCGGCAGGGTGACGCCGGCGCCGAGCTGCGCCTTGGCGAAGGCGAGCGCGAAGTTGTGGTCGAGGCCCATGACCTCGCCCGTCGACTTCATCTCCGGACCCAGCACGATGTCGACGCCGGGGAAGCGGGCGAAGGGGAAGACCGCTTCCTTCACCGCGGTGTGCGGCGGGGTCGGGCCGTTCAGGGTGAAGGCGCCCAGCTTCTCGCCCGCCATGACGCGGGCCGCGATCTTGGCGATGGCGGTGCCGGTGGCCTTGGCGACGAAGGGCACCGTGCGGCTGGCGCGCGGGTTGACCTCCAGGATGTAGACGGTGCCGTCCTTGACCGCGAACTGCACGTTCATCAGGCCGACCACCTTCAGCGCATGGGCGAGCGCGTCCGACTGGCGGTTGATCTCGGCGATGATGTCGGCCGGCAGCGTGTAGGGCGGCAGGGCGCAGGCGCTGTCGCCGGAATGGATGCCGGCCTCCTCGATGTGCTCCATCACGCCGGCGACATAGACGTCGGTGCCGTCGCAGACGACGTCCACGTCGACCTCGATGGCGTCCTGAAGGTAGCTGTCGATCAGCACCGGGTTCTTGCCCGACACCTGCACGGCGGTGCCCATGTAGCGCTGGAGCCCGGCCATGTCGTGGACGATCTCCATCGCCCGGCCGCCCAGCACGTAGGACGGGCGGATGACGACCGGGAAGCCGATGCGGGTGGCGACCGCCTCGGCCTCCTCCAGAGAGCGGGCGAGGCCGTTGGCCGGCTGCTTCAGGTTCAGCTCATGCAGCAGCTTCTGGAAGCGCTCGCGGTCCTCGGCCAGATCGATGGCGTCGGGCGAGGTGCCCAGGATCGGGATGCCGGCGGCCTCCAGCGCGGCGGCGAGCTTCAGCGGGGTCTGGCCGCCGAACTGCACGATGCAGCCCAGCACGGTGCCGTTGCGCTGCTCGACCCGCACCAGTTCCACCACGTCCTCGGCCGTCAGCGGCTCGAAATACAGGCGGTCGGCGGTGTCGTAGTCGGTGGAGACGGTCTCCGGGTTGCAGTTGACCATGATGGTCTCGATGCCGGCCTCCTGCAGGGCGTAGACGGCATGGACGCAGCAATAGTCGAACTCGATGCCCTGGCCGATGCGGTTCGGACCGCCGCCGAGGATGACGACCTTCTTCGCTTCGGTCGGCTCGGACTCGCACTCCGCCTCGCCGGTCCCGTCGGTCTCGTAGGTCGAGTACATGTAGGGGGTGGCCGACGCGAATTCGGCGGCGCAGGTGTCGATGCGCTTGTAGACCGGGGTGACGCCGGCCATGCGGCGCGCCGCGGCAACCGCCGCCTCGCTGGTCTTGGCCAGCTCGGCCAGACGGGCGTCGGAGAAGCCCATCTGCTTCAGCTTCAGCCAACCGGCCTTGTCGGTCGGCAGGCCGCCGTCGCGGATCGTCGCCTCGCGGTCGGTGATCTCCTTGATCTGCTCCAGGAACCACGGGTCGTACTTGGAGACGGCCTGCACCTCGTCGATGGTGAAGCCGTGGCGGAAGGCCTGGGCGATCACCAGCAGGCGGTCGGGGGTCGGGGTGGCCAGCGCGCCGCGGATGGCGGTGCGGTCCGGGTTCTCCTCCCCGCCGATCTTCAGCTCGTTGAAGCCGGTCAGGCCGGTCTCCATCGAGCGCAGCGCCTTCTGCACCGACTCCTGGAAGGTGCGGCCGATCGACATCGCCTCGCCCACCGACTTCATCGAGGTGGTCAGCAGCGGCTCCGACCCCTTGAACTTCTCGAAGGTGAAGCGCGGCATCTTGGTGACGACATAGTCGATCGTCGGCTCGAAGCTCGCGGGCGTGGTGCCGGTGATGTCGTTGGTCAGCTCGTCCAGGCGGTAGCCGACGGCCAGCTTGGCGGCGATCTTGGCGATCGGGAAGCCGGTGGCCTTCGACGCCAGCGCCGAGGAGCGCGACACGCGCGGGTTCATCTCGATCACGATCAGGCGGCCGTTGGCCGGGTTGACCGCGAACTGGACGTTCGACCCGCCGGTGTCCACCCCGATCTCGCGCAGCACCGCGATCGAGGCGTTGCGCATGATCTGGTATTCCTTGTCCGTCAGCGTCAGCGCCGGCGCGACCGTGATCGAGTCGCCGGTGTGGACGCCCATCGGATCGATGTTCTCGATGGCGCAGACGATGATGCAGTTGTCGGCGCCGTCGCGCACGACCTCCATCTCATATTCCTTCCAGCCCAGCACCGATTCCTCGATCAGCACCTCGCCGACCGGGCTGGCGCGCAGGCCGCCGCGCACGATGTCCTCGAACTCCGCCCGGTTGTAGGCGATGCCGCCGCCGGTGCCGGCCAGCGTGAAGCTGGGACGGATGATCGCCGGCAGCCCGACGATCTCCAGCGCGTCCATCGCCTCGTCCAGCGTGCGGACCATGCGCGATTTCGGCGACTCCAGGCCCAGCTTGTCCATGGCGTCGCGGAACAGGATGCGGTCCTCGGCCTTGGCGATGACGTCACGCTTGGCGCCGATCATCTCCACGCCGAGCCGCTCCAGCGTGCCGTCGTCGGACAGCGCCATCGCCGTGTTCAGCGCGGTCTGGCCGCCCATGGTCGGCAGCAGGGCGTCGGGACGCTCCTTCTCCAGGATCTTGGCGACGACGGCCGGGGTGATCGGCTCGATGTAGGTGGCGTCGGCCAGACCGGGGTCGGTCATGATGGTGGCCGGGTTGGAGTTGACGAGGATGACCCGATAGCCTTCCTCGCGCAGCGCCTTGCACGCCTGAACGCCGGAATAGTCGAACTCGCAAGCCTGTCCGATGACGATCGGACCCGCGCCGATGATGCAGATGGATTTGATGTCGGTGCGTTTGGGCATGGGTCCGCTTCTCTGAAGTGTGGTCAGCCGAAAACCCCCCGGCGCCGGAGGACCGGAGACGGAGAGCGGGGATGGGCATGTCGTGCAAGGCCCCCTTATAGGGGGTTCCGGGCCGGGGGGGAAGGGGTGGCATGGATGCCACCCTCGCATGACTGAATCTCGGGCAGGACAGTTCCGGCCCATGCGGCCCTTGAACCGATGGGGAAAGGGACGCATCAATTCCCATTCTCCCGTTTCGCATACCCTTTGGAGATACGCCCCGATGAGCCACGCATTCGCCAAGGACAGCCGCGCCTGCGCCGCCTGCGTCTCGTGGGGCGGGGAGCGCGCGCTGTCGGAGGACAACACGCTGGTGTACGTCGCCCGCCACGGGGTGGAGGGCGAATGCCGCACCGCCAGCAGCCAGGACTACCGCCGCATCACCAAGGGCTATCACACCTGCACCGCCTGGGCGCCGCTGCCGATGCTGAAGAAGCATGGCGGACGGATCGGCCACACGCCGGCGGGACAGGCGCACACGCTGGTCACCGCCGCGGCGTCGCGGCCGGTGCCTCCCGTCTCCCAACCGGTGCCGGCCGCCGCCGCCTTTGCCGACGCGCCGGTGGCGACGCCGGTGCTCGACGTGCCGCCGCCGCCCTGCCGGGCCGACCCGATCGATGTGGAGCAGTCGCCGCAGGTCCGGGTGCTCTACACCCACTGGCTCCGGCTGAAGCGCAAGCGCCGCATGCCGCTGGCGACCGAG
Source organism: Azospirillum sp. Sh1 (assembly GCF_008365135.1). Taxonomy (NCBI): domain Bacteria; kingdom Pseudomonadati; phylum Pseudomonadota; class Alphaproteobacteria; order Rhodospirillales; family Azospirillaceae; genus Azospirillum; species Azospirillum sp. Sh1. The sequence goes on from NZ_VTTK01000012.1 coordinate 131,148, forward strand.
ATCGACACCTCGCAGGTGCGCGAGAGCGTGCCGCGCATCGCCCTGATGGAGCCGACCGCCGACGGCAGCGACTTCGTCTACAAGTCCTGCGGCCGCGCCCTGCAACGCCGGCTGGCCGAGCGGCCGACGACGCGGCGGGTGACCGACTGCCATCCGGAGCAGGCGGCGCAGCGCTGGCTGTCCGACCTGCGCGCCTGCCTGGAGAGCGGCGAGCCGCGCTGCCTGCTGGTGCGCGACGACCCGATGCTGCCGGGGGCGAAGTTCGTCGAACTGCTGCTGCCGCTGGCCGATGTCGAGGGTGGTCCGGCAACGCGCGTGCTCGCCTACCGCCACGTGCCGGGCGGTTGAGGAGCGGCGGGGATGGGCGAGCAACCTAAGGAAGGACCGCCGCAGAATGGGCCAGGACCGGAGATCGTCGGCGTCTGGCCGGCGGCGGTGTGGATCATCGTCGGCGCCGGGCATTACTTGAACGATCCCGATCATTTCGCCGGCTGGAAGGGCGCTCTGTATTTCGTGCTGGGTACGGGGGTGGTGGCGCTGGTCGGCGGCATCGCCGGCCTGTCGGCCCGCCGCACCGTAGGCGGCATCCAGGAACGCCTGCTGAAGGAGGTCCGCCATCGGCGCGATTGGGCGAGTTGGTGGGTGGCGTTGGGTTTGCGCGGCTTGGTGGGCTTGGGCGAGGCGGTGCTGGTGACGCTGCTGGCTCTGTGGGTGGTGGCGATGCTGGGGTAGGTGTCGGCTTCGAATGCCCCCACGTTTCCCGTGAAACGCAAACAGCCCCGCTCCTTCCGGAGACGGGGCTGTTGCAGCAACCTGATCCTTACTTGGCGCTGGTCTTCATGCTCCAGCCCGGCTCCACGCCGTGCATGTCGGGCAGGCGGTGGGCGATGCCCTTGTGGCAGTCGATGCAGGTGTTCTCGCCGGTGAACAGGTAGGTCTCGTGCATCTTGGCTGCGCGCGGATTCTGCTTGGTGATGTCCATCGAATCGGCGCTGTGGCAGTTGCGGCATTCCAGCGAGTTGTTGTTCTTCAGCCGCGCCCATTCGTGCTCGGCCAGCTCGCGGCGCTTGTCCAGGAACTTCTCGCGGGTGTCGATGGTGCCGAAGATCTTGCCCCAGACCTCCTTCGACGCCTGCATCTTGCGGGCGATCTTGTCGGTCCATTCATGCGGGACGTGGCAGTCGGGGCAGCTGGCGCGCACGCCCGACCGGTTGGTGAAGTGGATGGTCTGCTTCAGCTCCTCATAGGGATTGTCGCGCATCTCGTGGCAGCTGATGCAGAAGGCTTCCTTGTTGGTGGCCTCCAGGGCGGTGTTGAAGCCGCCCCAGAAGACGACGCCGGCGATGAAGCCGCCCAGCGTCAGGAAGCCCAGGCTGAAATGGACGCTGGGACGGGCGAACAGCCGCCAGAGGCCCAGCAGGGCGGAGCGGATCGTCATTTCTGGCCGCCTTGGGCATGGCCCAGGACCGAGTCGAAGTCTTGGAAGCTGTTGGGAACGATCGGCTGGGCGTCGGTCTGCGGCACATGGCACTGGGTGCAGAAGTAGCGGCGCGCCGCCACCGTGCCCAGGGTCTGGCCGTCACGGTCCTGGAAATGGGTGACCGACAGCATCGGCGCCTGCGAGCCGGCCGTGTTGCGGCGGTCGTGGCAGGTCAGGCACTTGTTGATGTTCAGGTCGATCTGGTAGTCGCGGATGGCATGCGGGATCAGCGGCGGCTGGTCGGCGTAGTTGCGCACGCGCTTCTGGTCGTCGGTGATCTCGCGGTGGGTCGCCTCGGCCGGGACATCCAGCGTGATCGGGTGGTTGGCGGAGGGGACCTTGATCCCCCCGACCGTGCCGGTGCCGCTGGAAACGATGCCGCTGGAAACCGCGGGCTTGTCGGCGGCCACGCCGTTGGTGGCGACGCCGATGGTCAGGGCCGGAACGCCGGCCAGAAGGGCCAGCGCGGCAATCAGGAAACGGGTCTTCATGATGCCGACACTCCTCAGGCGTTCACGGGCGTGATCTTGACCGCGCATTTCTTGTAGTCGGTCTGCTTGCTGATGGGGTCGGTGGCGTCGAGCGTCACCTTGTTGATGAGGACCGTCTGGTCGAAGAAGGGGACGAAGACCAGGCCGCGCGGCGGCTTGTTGCGCCCGCGCGTCTCGACCCGCACCCGCACCTCGCCCCGGCGGGAGGTGACGCGCACCTCCTGGCCGCGCCGGACGTTCAGCTCCTTGGCGTCGTCGGGGTGCATGAAGACCACGGCATTGGGGAAGGCCTTGCGCAGTTCGGGAACCCGCATGGTCATCGACCCGCTGTGCCAGTGCTCGATCACGCGGCCGGTGCTGAGCCAGAACGGATAGTCGGCATCGGGCGCCTCGGCCGGCGGCTCGTAGGGCAGGGCGAAGACGTTGGCCTTGCCGTCCTTGTTGCCGTAGAAGCGCATGCCCTCGCCGGCCTTCACGTAGGGGTCGGAGCCCTCGCGGTAGCGCCACTTGGTCTCCTTGCCGTCCACCACCGGCCAGCGCAGGCCGCGTTCCTGGTGGTACTGTTCGAAGGGCGCCAGGTCGTGGCCATGGCCGCGGCCGAAGGCGGCATATTCCTCGAACAGGCCCTTCTGGACGTAGAAGCCGGCTTCCTTGGCCTCAAAGTTGTTGTAGTTCGGGTCGAGGTCGGACAGCGGGAAGCGGTCGACCTGACCGTTGCGGAACAGCACGTCGTAGAGGGTCTTGCCGCGCAGCTCCGGCTTCTTGTTCAGCAGTTCCTCCGGCCACACCTCCTCGATCTGGAAGCGCTTGGAGAACTGCATGATCTGCCACAGGTCGGACCGCGCGCCGTCCGGCGCATCGACCAGCTGGCGCCACAGCTGGGTGCGGCGCTCGGCGTTGCCGTAACCGCCCTCCTTCTCCACCCACATGGCGGTGGGCAGGATCAGGTCGGCGGCCAGCGCCGTGACGGTCGGGTAGGGATCGGAGACGACGATGAAGTTCTCCGGGTTGCGGTAACCGGGGAAGGTCTCCTTCGCCGTGTTCGGGGCCGTCTGCATGTTGTTGTTGCACATGACCCAGTAGGCGTTGAGCTTGCCGTCCTTGAGCATGCGGTCCTGCTGGACGGCGTGGTAGCCGACCTTGTCGGGGATGGTCCCCTCCGGCAGCTTCCAGATCTCCTCGGCGTGTTTGCGGTGTTCGGGGTTGGTCACCACCATGTCGGCGGGCAGCCGGTGGGAGAAGGTGCCGACCTCGCGCGCGGTGCCGCAGGCCGAGGGCTGGCCGGTCAGCGAGAAGGGACCGTTGCCGGGTTGGGAGATTTTGCCGGTCAGCAGGTGGATGTTGTAGACGAGGTTGTTGGCCCAGACGCCGCGGACATGCTGGTTGAAGCCCATGGTCCAGAAGGACACGACCTTCACCTTCGGGTCGGCGTACAGCTCGGCTAGCGCCTCCAGCCGGTTCTTCGGCACGCCCGACAGCTCGTGCGCCTTGTCCAGCGTGTAGGGTTCGACGAACTTGGCGAACTCGTCGAAGGTGATCGGATCGGAGTCGTTGGCCTTGGCGGCGTTCTTCGCCTTCTGCTCCAGCGGGTTGTCGGGACGCAGGCCATAGCCGATGTCGTCGCGGCCGCGCTTGAAGTTGCAGTGCTTCTCGATGAACTCCTTGTTCACCCGGCCGGTCTTGATGATGTGGTTGGCGATGTAGTTCAGGATCGCCAGGTCGGAACCGGGGGTGAAGACCAGGCCGATGTCGGCGAGGTCGAAGCTGCGGTGCTCGAAGGTGGAGAGCACGGCGACCTTGCAGCCGGGGTGGCTGAGGCGGCGGTCGGTGACGCGGGTCCACAGGATGGGGTGCATCTCCGCCATGTTGGAGCCCCACAGCACGAAGGCGTCGGCGTTCTCCATGTCGTCGTAGCAGCCCATCGGCTCGTCCATGCCGAAGGTGCGCATGAAGCCGGCCACCGCCGACGCCATGCAGTGGCGGGCGTTCGGATCCAGATTGTTGGAGCGCAGCCCGGCCTTCATCAGCTTGGAGGCGGCATAGCCCTCGTAGATGGTCCACTGGCCGGAGCCGAACATGCCGACGGCGGTCGGGCCCTTCTTCTTCAGGGTCTCCTTCCACTTCTGCGCCATGATGTCGAAGGCGGCATCCCAGGTGATCGGCTCGAACTCGCCGTCCTTGTCGAACTTGCCGTCCTTCATGCGCAGCAGCGGCTGGTTCAGCCGGTCCTCGCCATACATGATCTTCGACAGGAAATAGCCCTTCACGCAGTTCAGGCCGCGGTTCACCTCGGCCTTCACGTCGCCGTGGGTGGCGACGACGCGGCCGTCCTTGACGCCGACCATCACGCTGCAGCCGGTGCCGCAGAAACGGCAGGGCGCCTTCGACCAGTTCAGCTTGGCGCCTTCACCGGTCAGGATGTTGGCGGCGGAGGCGGGCAGCGAGATTCCGGCCGCCGCGGCGGCGGCAGCGGCGGCTTGCGCCTTCAGGTATTCGCGGCGGGACAGGAACATGGCAAGGAGACTCCAGTCTTGGAGGAAATTCGGTCGGAAGAGCGGATGCGGCGCGCCCGGATGGCGGTGCCGTCAGGCGGCGTCGATCGCGTCCGCGGGTTCATAGTGGTGGTAGACCATGGTGGTGCTGTGCACGCCGGGGACGGCGTTCAGCACGGCGATGCGGTCGACGACCTCGGCCGCGCTGGCGGTGACCAGGGTCACCACCGCCTTGCCGTTCTCCGCCGCGCACCACTCCAGCCCGGCGACGGAGGCCGCCGCCTCGCGCACCGCGTCGGTGCGGTCGGGGCTGTGCTGGATGACGAGGCTGGAGATGTGGACTTCGGGGGCGCGGGGCATGTCGGGGACTCAGTGGGTGAGGAGCTGGTACATCCAGATCGAGAAGCCGTAGGCGGAGACGGTACCGACGGCGATCAGCGGCCAGACCAGGAATGCCAGCCACAGGAACATCAGCCCTTCGGCCCGGCGGGTCGGGGCCGGCGCGGAGTCGGTCGCCTTCCGGTCGGACGGATGGGACAGGACGGGGGAGGGGATGGGCCTCATGGTGACACTCTCGGGCAGAGCGGGAATGGATCGGGCGGGAACGGTTTGAGCCGGTCGCGGCAACCAGTCCTTCTGGTTGGTCCTTAGGTACCGGTTTTCGGTCCTGAGTATCGGTACTTTCCGGTGGGCTGGAATTGATGCAGGTCAAGCGAGGCCATACACGCCCTGTGACGGAATGGCGCCTTGCGCCGCGCGGGCGCTCCGGCCCCGGCTGCGCTAGACTGGCGCCGAGGGCATGAACCGGAGGCTCCGGTTTGCGATAGGATGGACCATGGATTTGCTGCGCTCCTACTGGTCGTCGGCCGAACTGGTGACCAACGGGTTGATTCTCCTTCATCTTTTAGGGGCTTTGGCGGTCGGGCTGCTGCTGGGGTACGAGCGCAGCTATCACGGCCGGGCGGCCGGGATGCGGACCTATGGGCTGGTCTGCCTGGCGTCGGCCGCGCTGACGGTGGTCAACGCCTACCCGTCGATGTGGTATGGCGGCATCGGGACGCAGGGGGCGGCGCAGGGGGTGGCGCTGGCCGGCGATCCGACGCGGGTGATCCAGGGCATCGTCACCGGCATCGGCTTCCTCGGCGCCGGGGTCATCATGCGCGAAGGGCTGTCGATCCGCGGCCTGTCCACCGCCGCGTCGATCTGGGCGACCTCGGCCATCGGCATCATCATCGGGCTCGGCTTCTATGCGGCGGCCGTCGCCGGAGCGGTGCTGTCCATCCTGGTGATGAGCCTGCTGCGGCCGATCGAGCGCCTGCTGCCCCACCAGTCGGTGGTCCATCTGATGCTGGTTTTCCCCCGCGACAAGGCGCCGCCGCCTGAGGCGTTGCGGGCGCAGGCCAAGGCGCACGGGTTCGAGGTGATCGACTGGGCCTTTCACCTCGCCAGCGGCAGCGGCCAATTCGAATGCCAGCTGGTGCTGCAGGGAAAGGGCGATCCCGATCCGATGGCGCTGGTCGGCGCCCTCGCCTCGACCGACGCCGTCGTTGAGTTCAGGCTGTCCCCCTCGCGCATCTGAGCCGGTCTGAAAAAGCACGGAAATTCAGGAAGACAAAATGCATACCAGCTTAATCTTTTCCTAAAACTTTAGCTTTATCGATGCCTTACGATGACGACGGACTTGAACAACGGCCGTGGAGGCGGAAGCGGGAAAGGCTGTTTGCCGGCCCGGCGGTCCGTCGGCGGCGCATGCGACGCGGCTCCCGCGGCTTCGATGTCCGTTCGTCTTCGCCGGATCGCAAGGCTGTTCGTCCTGCTCTGGGCGGCCCTGCCGTGGTTCGCCGGTGTGGCGCATGCGGCGGGAGCGGCCGTGGAGCCCTTGCTGCTTGGCCCCACCACCACCAGCGCGACTCTGGCCGGCCATTTCGCCCGGCTGATCGATCCCGACCGCAAGATGGACTTCGCCGAGGTTCTGAACGCCGATGCCGAGGGCGGGATGGAGCCGCGGGAGGATTTCCGCGGCGCCGGCCAGACCCGCGACATCCATTGGTACCGCTTCGACCTGATGCGCGCCCCCGGCGCCCCGGCGGACTGGCTGCTGGAGATGGGCGAGGCCTATATCGACCATCTCGACCTGTTCATTCCAAAGGCGACGGCAGCGGCAAAGGCGGCGGGGGGCCGGCCGCAGGAGGCCGCCGCCTACCGGCTGGTCCGGCTGGGCGATTTCGTCCCCTTCAGCCAGCGGCCGATGAAGACCCGTCTGCACGCCCTGCCGCTGACCCTGCCGGAGGGAAAGCCGGTGTCGCTCTATCTGCGCATCGATTCGGTCAGCGCCATCCGCCTGTCGGCGCGGGTGTGGTCACCCTCCGCCTATATCGGCCACCAGACGACCGATCTGCTGTTCCAGGGCCTGTTCCTGGGTGTGCTGGGCATCCTGGTCCTGGGCTATGTCGCGCTTGGCCTGCTTCTGCGCGACGGTGCGCTGCTCGCCTATACCGGCTATGTCGCCACCGTCTTCTGTTACTACCTGTTCGCCAACGGCATCGCCGCCACCCTGCTGCCGGACCTGCCGGGCTGGTTCATGAACATGATGGTGGGCAGCAGCGGTTTCCTGGGCTTTGCCGCGGCGCTGATCATGTGGGTCTATATTCTCGACCTGCGGACCTGGGCGCCCTGGCTTCGCCGCTGTTACCAGGGGCTGGCGCTGCTGGCCCTGCTGATGTTGCCGTCGACGGTTTCACCGCTCTATGCCCTGACCAATCCGGTGGTGACGGTGTCGGCGCTGATCGTGGTGGTGATTGCACTGGTGCTGACCGCGCGGATGGCCTGGCTGAATCGCGGCGACCCGACTCCGCGCTTCTATCTCGCCAGCACCCTGGTGTCGCTCACCGGATTGACGATGGCGCAGATGATCCTGCGCGGTGTCCTGCCCGCCGACTTCTTCTTTGCCGATCCCTATCAGGTCGCTTCGATGCTGGCGGTGCTGGTGCTGGGCATCGGTCTGGCCTTGCGCATCGGCCGCCTGCAGACGGAGCGGCTGCGCGCCCGCGAGGAATCGGCTTTCGCCACCAAGCGTGCGGAGGAGCAGCGCAGCTTCGTCGCCATGCTGTCGCACGAGTTCCGCACCCCCCTGGCCTCCATCGACAGCGCCGCGCAGATGATCGAGCTGTCGGGCGCGGTGGAGGCACCGTCGGCGGTGACCCGGCTGCAGCGCATCCGCAACACCACCCGCAAGATGGCGGAACTGGTGGAACTGTTCCTGTCCGCCGATGCGCTGGACCAGGGGGCGCTGGCCCTGAAGCCGGAGCCGGTGGCGCTGGGCCAGTTGTTGGAGGAGGTTCGGGCCGGCCTGACGGGGACGGAGGCGGAAGAGCGTCTGGAGTTGTCGGTGGAGGTCCCCGACCGCGCTCTGCTGGCCGACGCGCCGTTCCTGGGGGTGGCGATCGGCAATCTGGTGCAGAACGCACTGCGCTACTCGCCTCCGGAAACGCCGGTTCGGGTGAGCGCCGGCGAGGATGGGGGCGGCATCGTCATCCGCGTCGCCGACCGGGGCCTCGGCATGAGCCCCGACGAGGTGGAGCGCATCGGTTCGATCTATTTCCGCGCCTCGTCCTCGCGTGGGACCAAGGGGTCGGGGCTGGGGCTCTACATGACGCAGAAGATCGTCGCCGCCCATGGCGGAACTTTGACGGTGGAGAGCGTGCGCGACGAGGGCTCCGTCTTCACCATCAGGCTGCCCGATGACGGCGGAAAGCTGCCGGCCGTCGGCAGGCTCGCCGCGCAATAGCGGCGGTGGTTCAGTAGAGCGACTTCGGGATCCGCTCGGCCAGCGACCGGTCATAGGCGTCGCCGCCCTCGCGTCCGGCGCTGGCCTCCGCCAGCAATGCGCCCACCGACGGCAGGTCGCTCCGCGGTACCTGGGCCGCCGGGTCCCACAGGCGGGAGCGCAGCAGGGCGCGGGCGCACTGGAAGAACACCGTCTCGATGGTGACCACCAGCACCGACTTCGGCGCCTTGCCGTCGACGGCGAAGCTGCCGCACAGCGCGGGATCGGTGTCGATGACCGCGCGGCCGTTGACGCGCAGGGTCTCGTTCAGGCCCGGCACCAGGAACAGCAGCCCGACCCGCGGATCGGCCAGGATGTTGCGCAGGCTGTCGATGCGGTTGTTGCCGCGGCGGTCGGGGATCAGCAGGGTTCGGTCGTCCGCCACCCGGACGAAGCCGGGCCCGTCCCCGCGCGGTGAAGCGTCCAGCCCGTCCAGTCCGCTGGTTGCGAGGATGAGGAAGGGCGAAGCCTCGATCAGCGCGCGGTAGCCGGGGGTCAGCGCCGGCACCTCCTTGGCGATGGAGGCGGTGGCCGGCTCGCCATAAAGGGCTTCCAGTGCGGCGATGTCGGTGATGCGGCGGCTCATTTCGACTCCAGCAGGAAATAGACGAAATCCAGCACCGGAGTCGCCAGCCCAAATTGGCCCAGCAGCGTGTGGGCCTGTCCGCGATGATGGGTCTGGTGGTTGAAGACGTGGGTCAGGATCTGGGCGAAGGGCAGCTCATAGGGCGCGCCGGCCATGCTGCGGTAGGAGAGGACCGACTCGAACCGCTCCGCCGGAGTCGCGGTGACCACGCGCAGGATGCGCTCGTCCTCCGCCTCGCGGGCGGCGCGCAACGCGGCGAAATCGTCATGCAGGATCTCGTCGAGCGACGACGGCTTCGGCCCGCTGCACTCGATCCGCTCCAGCCAAACCCGGTCGGCGACCAGGATGTGGTTGAGCGTGCCGCATATCGAGCCGAAGAAAGCGCCGCGATCCTCGCGGAACTGGGCGTCGGACAGTTGCGCCGCCGCGTCGTACAGGCGGCGGTTGGCCCAGCGGTTGTAGCGGGCGAGGGTCTCGAAATGCGGCTTGGGATCCATGGGGAGCCTCTTACGGGGGAGAGAGGATCAAACCCCCGCGCGCTTGGCGGACAGGCCGGCGTGGGACAGCAGGACTTCGCGCTTGCCCTGGTGGTTGGCCGGGCCGACCACGCGCTCGGTCTCCATCCGCTCGACCAGGCGTGCGGCGCGATTGTAGCCGATCTGCAACTGACGCTGGATGAAGCTGACCGACACCTTGCCCTCGCGCACCACCAGATTGACGGCTTGCATGTAGAGGTCGTCGCCGGTCGCGGCAGAACCGCCCTCCTCGTCCTCCACCGCGGCGGTTTCCTCTTCCTCCTCGGTGATGGCGGTGACGTAGTTGGGTGCGCCCTGGGCCTTGACGTATTGCACGATCTCCTCGACCTCCGAATCGGAGACGAAGGGGCCGTGGACGCGGGTGATGCGGCCGCCGCCCTGCATGTACAGCATGTCGCCCTGGCCCAGCAGCTGTTCCGCCCCGGCTTCGCCCAGGATGGTGCGGCTGTCGATCTTGCTGGTGACCTGGAAGCTGATGCGGGTCGGGAAATTGGCCTTGATGGTGCCGGTGATGACGTCGACCGACGGGCGTTGCGTCGCCATGATCAGGTGGATGCCGGCGGCGCGCGCCATCTGGGCCAGACGCTGGATCGCCGCTTCGATCTCCTTGCCGGCGACCAGCATCAGGTCGGCCATCTCGTCGACGATGACGACGATGTAGGGCAGCGGCGTCGGCTCCGACGGGGTCAGGTCGAAGACATTCTCCGGCTCGCCCGGCGCCGGGGTGCGGCGCGGCATCTTCTCGCCGGCGGCGATCATCTCCGTCATGCGGGCGTTGTAGCCCTCGATGTTGCGCACGCCGAGCTTGGACATCGCCTCGTAGCGGCTTTCCATCTCGCGCACGGCCCAGCGCAATGCCACCACCGCCTTCTTGGGATCGGTGACGACCGGGGTCAACAGGTGCGGGATGCCGTCATAGACCGACAGCTCCAGCATCTTGGGATCGACCATGATGAAGCGGCAGCGCTCGGGCGGCAGCCGGTAGAGCAGCGACAGGATCATCGTGTTGATCGCCACCGACTTGCCCGATCCGGTGGTGCCGGCGACCAGCAGGTGCGGCATGCGGGCGAGGTCGGCCACCACCGGCTCGCCGCTGATGTCCTTGCCCAGCGCGATGGCGAGCTGCGCCGTGGTGTTGCGGAAGGCGTCGTGGTCGAAGCTTTCGCGCAGGTAGACCATCTCGCGCACCGGGTTCGGCAGCTCGACGCCGATGACGCTGCGGCCGGGGACGATGGCGATGCGGGCGGTGACCACGCTCATCGAACGGGCGATGTCGTCGGTCAGGTTGATGACGGTGGCCGACTTGGTGCCGGGGGCCGGCTCGAACTCGTACAGCGTCACCACCGGGCCGGGGCGCACGTCCATGATTTCGCCGCGGACGCGGAAGTTCTTCAGGACGGTTTCCAGCATCCGTGCGTTGCGGGCCAGCACCGATTCGTCATGCTGCTGGACCGGGCGCGGCGGCGGGTTCTGCAGCAGCGAGACGGCGGGCAGCGAATAGACGGCGGGATACTCCACCGGCTCCGCCGGAGCGGCGGGCGCGGCCGGGGCGCAGGGTGCCACCGCCGCCGGCATGGGGGCTGAAACGGAGGTTGCGGCAGCCGGGGCGGCCTCGCACGGGGCGGTGGCGGGCGCTTCGGCCTCCGCCGGGTCGCGCGCCTCATAGGCCCATTCGACGCCCGACAGGAAGGCGAAGCCGGCGACCACCGCCAGCGCCTCGTCCGAAAGGTTGGTGGAATAGACGGTGCCGGCGCGCGGCGTGCCGGGCAGAACCTCCACATCCCACATCACGCGGCCGTCGGGGCGCGGGTTGGGGACGAGGTTGAAGGGGCGGCCGTTCAGCGCGCACCACAGATTGAACTCGTCGGCGGTCACCACGCCCGCCTGGGTGGGCGGGGCGGCGAGATGCGGCATACGCGGGGTCATGCCGAGGCTCCCGGCTTCTGAACGGTGAGGGGGACTGGACCGGAGGAGGAGCCGCCCGGCAGGGGTCGGCGCGCAGCCAGTTCGCGCGGCGTCATCTCGTAGGCGGCGACCAGCAGCTTGTCGATGCTGACCCCGTCGCTGGACATCGGCAGCACCAGCCGCTCGAAGCTGCGGGTGCGCCCGCCGAAGACGGCGGTGTGGACACGGGCGACGGGCAGCCGTTCGCGGCGCACCGTCTCGTATTCCGGCTGCAGCAATGCCCGCTGTTCCGGCGGCAGGTCGTCCAGCGTGGCGCCCAGGCGCGACTGGCCGAAGGCGGCGGCCAGCGCCTTGCCGTAATAGGAATAGACGAAGGTGCCGGATTCCTCTCCGATCACCTCGAACACGGCGATGTTGTCCTTCCACGGCCGCAAATCGGCCGGGGCGATGCTGCTGGGGACCGGCGGACGGCCGGCGACGGATTTGGTGAGCCAGAATTCGAGCAGGCCGCTGAGATACGGCGTCGCCAGCTCGGTTCTTTCCTTGGTCATGACAATCGCAGCTGGACGGGCGGCGCTCCCGCGCGGTGACGCCGCCGGAGCTTTCAAGAGCCGCCCGAACCATACCCGCAAGCGCCGGTGCGGCGCAACCGCAAGGGCTAAGCCCGGCAGCGGCGCCGCATCCCCGCTTTTTACCGGCCGGCGTTTACCCGCGCTTCATCAGGCCGCGCCCATCAAGCCGCACAGGTGACGCCGGTCCCGCCCAGCCCGCAATAGCCGTTGGGATTCTTGGCGAGATACTGCTGGTGATAGCCTTCGGCGAAGTAGAAGGGCGGGGCCTCGCGGATCTCGGTGGTGATCGGGCCGTAGCCGGCCTGGGCCAGCCGTTCCTGGTAGGCCGCCAGCGTCGACTCCGCCGCCGCCTTCTGGGCAGGGCTGTGGGTGTAGACGGCCGAGCGGTACTGGGTGCCGACATCGTTGCCCTGGCGCATGCCCTGGGTCGGGTCGTGCGATTCCCAGAAGACGCGCAGCAGATCCTCGACCTTCACCATCGACGGGTCGAAGACGACGCGCACCGCCTCGGTGTGGCCGGTGCGGCCGGAGCAGACCTCCTCATAGGTCGGGTTCGGGGTGTGGCCGCCCTGATAGCCGACGGCGGTCACCCAGACGCCGGGAAGCTGCCAAAATTTGCGCTCCGCCCCCCAGAAGCAGCCGAGCCCGAGGTCGATGACCTCCAGCCCCGGCGGGTAGGGGCCGGTCAGGCGATGGCCGTTGACGTGATGCTGTTCGGGAACGGGAACGGGTTGGCTGCGGCCGGGCAGCGCCTCCTCCGGCGTCGGCAGCGTCGCCGGCTTGCGCAGAAAATGCCCCAGCATGGTCGGGTCTCCCATCAATGACGATCCGGTGGATCGATGACGATCCGTTGGAGTGACCACTTATGTCGGGTGGAGTCCGGGCCGCGGCAAGGTGGCGCAGGGGAAGGGTGTGCCAGTGAACCTTCGGGCGGTTCCAGGCGTTTGACCTGTATCTCGCAAGGACCTTGAAGAAGGAAAAGCCATCATGGCCAGCACCGCCGACGACCGCCTCATCCAATCGCTGATCGACCGTGGCCGCCGCAACGGCAACCGCCTGAGCGCCGAAGCGCTGGGTGAACTCCTGCCCGTCGATACCATGACCCCGGAGGAAACCGCCGCGGTGATCGAGCGGGTGGAGGCTGCCGGAGTCGAGGTCGAACTGGACGATTCCCGCCTGATGCGGGGCCGCCCCAATCCGGCATTGGCACGCCGGCGCGGCGACTATCACCGCGGCGACGGAGTCGTCGATATGGCGAACCCGGCGGCTCCGGCGGTATCGGCTCCGGGTGCGGTGCCGTCGCGCCATGGCTGGGCCGACGACATCGCGGACGGCCATGCCGGCGGCCATCACGGCAATGCGCCGACCTGGATGCGTGACGGCGTGGAACTGCTGCCGCTGGCCTCGATGGCCGTGGTTGCGGTGGTGTTGATCGCGGCGCTCGGTTAAGCCGGCTTACCCGGCGGCCAGCGCGTGGATGAGGATGGCGGCGGTGGCGGCGACGTTCAGCGACTGGACGCGTCCGCTGCCGGGGATGGTCAGCACCGCCTCGCACGCCGCCAGACTGGCCGGCGGGATGCCGTCCTCCTCGTTGCCCAAGACGACCGCCGGGGGCTTTGCTCCCTGCTTGCCGCGCCAACCGGTCAGTGCGCCGGCATCGACCGTCGGCCGGGTCTGGTCCAGCGCCGTTCCGAACACCCGGTGGCTGGCGCGCAGCCGCTTCAGCACGGCCGGCAGGGCGGGCGCGCGTTCAAGCGTCACCCACTCGAACCCGCCCTCCGCCACGCGATAGGCCGCCTCCGACGGCAGGGCCTGGCCGGGATGGTCGGAAACCAGCACGCGGGGCAGGCCGAAGAAGGCGGCGGTGCGCAGGATGGCCCCCAGATTGTGCGGATTGCCGACCCCGTCCAGGATCAGCAGCGGCTCCGCCGCCCGGCGCGCGGTCTCCGTATCGAACAGCGGCAGCGTCCGCGGCGCCATCAGCGCCACCACCCCGCCATGCAACACGGTGCCGGCGACCTTCGCCAGTTCGTCGCCCTCCACCATGCGGTAGGGCTTGCGGGCCGCCGCCATCGCCTTGCAGAAGGCGCCCACCGCCGGTTTCAGCCGATCGTCGAAGAACAGGCGCTCCACCCGCTCCGGCTCATGGGTGAAGAGGGCGGAGACGGCCGACAGCCCGGCGACGCGGAACAGCTTGCGGGATTCGGTGGGCTCCGGGGCTGACGAGGGGACGGGGGCGGCGGTCCGGGTACGGGCGCGGCTGGGTTGGGGCGGGCGCCCGCGCGGAGGCATGGAGGTCCTGTCTGTCTGGAAAGAAGTGGCGGCTTACAGCAGCTTCACCACCAGGAAGCCGCCGATCAGCGCCACCGCGAACACGCTGGTGACCAGGGTCAGGCGCTTTTCGATGAAGGCGCGGATCGGCGGGCCGAAGAAATACAGCAGAGCCGCCACCAGATAGAAGCGGATCGACCGCGAGATGATCGAGGCGCCGATGAACACCCACAGCGGCAGATGCGCGACGCCGGCGGTGATGGTCAGCAGCTTGTAGGGAATGGGCGTCATGCCCTTGATGATGAGGATCTCGGCCCCATACTCGACGAAGGTGTGGCGCAGCTGCTCGAACTTGTCGGTCAGGTGATAGAACTCGATCACCCAGCGGCCGATCGTCTCGTACAGGAAATAGCCGATCATGTAGCCGGCGATGCCGCCGACGACGGAGGCCAGCGTGCAGATCGTCGCCAGCTTCCACGCCGCCTTGCGGTTGGCGATGACCATCGGCACCAGAAGCAGGTCCGGCGGCAGCGGGAAGAAGGAGCTTTCGGCGAAGGACACCCCGGCCAGCCAGGCCGTCGAATCCTTCGACGCGGCCTTGGCCATCGTCCAGTCGTAAAGACGCTTCAGCATGAATGGGCCGTCCTTCGTCGCTGCCGTTGCGGTGCACGAGGCATCTTTTAGGCGCGACGGTCGCGGTGCGCCAGTGCCCAATTCGACCGCCCCCGGACAGGGTGAAGCCCTCCGGAGGCGTTAGCCCGTTCCGGCCGGACCCGTGCCGGGCTTTTCTTCAGGAGCTTCCTCCTTCAGCACCTCGTCCAGCCAGCGCAGGTGCGGCTCGGCGGCCTTGCGCGCCTCTTCCTGGGTCCGGCGGTAGCGGGCGACCACTTCCTGGCCCAACGGGGTCAGGCCGGCGCCGCCGCCTTCACGCCCGCCGACGCTGGTGCGGATCACCGGTTCGCGGAAGGCGGTGTTCATCGTCTCCACCAGGAACCAGGCGCGGCGGAAGGTCATGTCCAGCGCGCGCGCGGCGGCGGAGATCGAGCCTGTGCGGTCGATGGCCTCCAGCAGGGCGATCTTGCCGGGGCCGATGGCGCCCGACGGGTGCAGGAAGCGGACACGAAGGTCGGCGGGCATGGTGTTCCGTTACGAATCCGAAAGGGATGGGAACAACCATGTGGGGTCCGCCCCACCGGTTCAAGCGGCAAGTGGGGCGAAAGGGGGCGCCGCCGATTGGGGGTGCGATCCGCCGCACCCCCGGCCTAGATCGCACCTACTCCGCCCCGGCGGCCTCGGCGAGCCCCAGGAAGGCGGGCAGATCGTGGGTGATGACATAGGTGGGGATCGGGGCCAGGAAGTCGCGCATGCGGCCCTTTTCCGTGAAGCGCTTGCGGAAGCGGGAGTGGGTGAACAGCGTCCCCAGCTTCGGCACGATGCCGCCGGCGATATAGATGCCGCCGCGCGCGCCCAGCGTCAGGGCGAGGTTGCCGGCGACGGTGCCCAGCATGGCGCAGAACATCTCCACCGCCTCCACGCAATGGGGCTCGCTGCCGGTCATGGCGTTGTCGGCCACCTGGGCGGGGGTGAGGGCGGCCGGTTCCCGCCCATCCAGGATCGACAGCGCGCCATAGAGGTTGACGAGGCCCGGCCCGGACAGCACCCGCTCGGCCGAGACATGGTCGAAGCTCTTGCGCAGCTGGCCCAGCACGGCGCTCTCGCGGTCGCTGATCGGCGCCATGCTGACATGGCCGCCCTCGCCCGAGAGCGCGGTCCAGCGGCCGTTGGCGCCCGGCACCAGACCGGACACGCCCAGCCCGCTGCCCGGCCCCAATACCCCGACGACGGCCCCTGGCTGCGGCGCACCGTCGCCGATCTGGCGCCGGTCCTCGTCAGCCAGACGCGGCACCGACAGGGCGACGGCGGTGAAGTCGTTGATGACGGCCAGCCCGTCCAGCCCCAGGGCGTCGCGCACCCGGTTGACGGAGAACTGCCAGACCAGATTGGTCATGGCGATGTGATCGCCGGTGACCGGCCCGGCCACCGCGAAGGCGCCGCGCCGCGGCCGGCCGGGGGTGCCGACCGCCGCAAGTCCGACCGCCGACAGATAGGCGGTGGCCGCATCCTCGATCGAGGAGTAATCGGCGCAGCGCAGCACGCGGGTGTCGCGCACGATACGGCCGTCGATCAGGCCGAAGCGGGCATTGGTGCCGCCGATGTCGGCAACCAGAATGGGGGCGAGGCTGGAGGCGAGACTGGGGGCGGAGGAGAGGTCGGCGGCCATGGATCCGGGTCTGCGCTGTTGGTGGGCCGAGCGGATGCTCGATTGATGGGCCGAGCGGATGCTCAGGTGACCGGAAAGTCATACGGTGCCCGGGTCAGTGCGTCTACATAGCTTTCGCGCCACCAGCTGATGTCGTGCCGCCGCAAGGTCTGCATCAGGGCGGCATGGCGTTCCTTGCGCTCGCCCAGCGGCATGGTCAGCGCCCGCTGCAGCGCATCGCCGACGCCCTCGATGTCGAAGGGGTTGACGATCAGCGCCTCGCCCATCTCGTGGGCGGCGCCGGCGAACTGCGACAGCACCAGCACGCCCGGATCGTCGGCGTCCTGGCAGGCGACATATTCCTTGGCGACGAGGTTCATGCCGTCGCGCAGCGGCGTCACCAGCCCGACGTTGGCCAGCCGGTAGAATCCCGCCAGCACGCGCTGGCCGAAGCTGCGGTTCAGGTAGCGGATCGGCTGCCAGTCGAACTCGGCGAAACGGCCGTTGATGCGGCCGGCCATCTCCGACAGTTCGCGGCGGATGGCGATGTATTCCGGCACATCCTCGCGCGAGGGCGGGGCGACCTGCAGGAAGGAGACTCGGTTGCAATGCTCCGGATAGCTTTCCAGAAGCTGTTCGAAGGCGGCGAATCGCTGGGGCAGGCCCTTGGAATAGTCGAGCCGGTCGACGCCGATGATCAGGCGGCGGCCGACCAGGCTCTCGCGCAACCGTTCGGCCTGGCGGGAGCGGCCGGCGGTGCGGGCCAGGCTTTCCAGCGCCGGGGTATCGATGCTGATGGGAAAGACCTTCGCCAGCAGGGTGCGGCCGAAGGCGCGGATCATCGCCGTCCCATAGGCGCCGCGCTGTTCCACCGTGCCGTCGGTCTCGGTGCGGATGTAGTCGCAGAAGCCGCGCAGGTCGGTGATGGTGTGGAAGCCGACCAGATCATAGGCGCACAGTTCGCGGATCAGGTCGCGGTGGTTGGGCAGGGCGGTCAGCAGTTCCGGCGGCGGGAAGGGCGTGTGCAGGAAGAAGCCCATGCGCTGCGAACAGCCGCGCCGGCGCAGTTCGTCGCCGAAGGGGATCAGGTGATAGTCGTGGACCCAGATCATGTCGTCGGTGCGCAGCAGCGGCTCCAGCTTGTCGGCGAAATAGGCGTTGACCCGCTCGTATCCTTCACGCGTGCGCCGGTTCACCGAGATCAGGCCCAGCCGGTAATGGAACAGCGGCCATAAGGTCTGGTTGGCAAAGCCGTTGTAATATTCCTCGTGGTCGCGGCGGCCCAGATCCAGCGTGGCATAGGTCAGCTTGCCGGCTTCCGTCCGGGTCGGTTCCACCTGGGACTCGCCATCGACGACCTTTCCGCTCCACCCGAACCAGATGCCGCCGGTCTTCTTCAAGGCCGCCAGGATGGCGACGGCGAGACCGCCGGCCGCCTGCTTGCCCTCTTCCATCAGGGCCACCCGGTTGGATACGACGACGAGCCTGCTCACGATGTTCTTCTCCTTATTGGCCGCCGGCAGGGCGTTCCGCAGTCCGCGAAGTCCGGCTGTCCTTGCGGACACCCTATGCGGGACCACTACGAAACGACCGTGGGCGGGCTTGGTTCCGAGCGCCGGCCGTCAAGCTCAAGACGCTGGTCCGAAGGTCCGGTGCTTCCTGTCCTTTGGGTCAGATCACTCCACGAAAGGTCATGGTGCAGTGCAACATAAACCGCCTAGGCGCTATCCGGTTCGCGATACCTCCAACTCCGGTTAACGCGATGTAATGAATAAGAAATTCTTTTTGAGCTTGAAGCCGGGCGCCGCCGCGTTCATATTGTGCAGTGCGGCAACGGTCGCGCCTCGGCGTGGACATTGGCGTAACGCACTTCTTGGGCGTTTCCTCCCTAGACTGAGGCCGCGGGTTCGCCCGCGGCCCTTTTTTTATGGGAAAAGCGCCCGGATCCGACGCGACGGCGCGCCGGCCCGGAAGGGGGCGGGGGGCGGTGCCAAGCCGAAGCTTGGCCTTGACGTGATAAGGCGGAACTGTGGCAGGGACGGGGCAATGGTCCCCTGCAGGCGCCTCATCCGCGGATCAGCGCGGACCCAGCCTGTGCGGCGGAAGCAGGCCCAGCGTGTCGACCAGCTCGGTCATGTGGCGGGCGAGAACGTCCAGGTAGGGCAGGGGTGTCAGTGCCGCCTCGTCCATGTAGAGGTCGCGGGCGATTTCGATCTGGAGCGTGTGGATGCCCTGGCGCGGCCGGCCGTAATGGCGGGTGGTGTAGCCGCCGGCATAGGGATTGTTGCGGCTGACGGCATAGCCCAGCCCGCACAGATACTCCTCCGCTGCGTCGATCACCGCCGGGGCGCAGGCGTTGCCGAAACAGTCGCCCAGCACGATGTCGGGATGGCTGCCGCCGCGGCCGCCGCCTCGTCCGTTGCCCCGCCTTCCATCGGTGGTGGCGCTGGCGGAAGGCATGGAATGGCAGTCGATCAGCAGCGCGTGGCCGAAGGCGTCGCGGGTTGCGTCCACCAGCTGGCGCAAGGCGTTGTGATAGGGGGTGTAGCAGCGGCTGACCCGATCCAGCGCCTCGGCGAAGCGCAGCTTGCCTTTGTAGATGTCCTCGCCGTTGGCGACCACGCGGGCGATGGTGCCCAGCCCCGCCGCCACCCGGGGCGAGCGGGTGTTGACATAGGCCGGCAGCGGATCGGTGAACATCTCCGGATCCAACTCGTAGGCCTCGCGGTTGACGTCCAGATAGGCGCGCGGGAACAGGGCGCGGATCAGCGGCACGCCCAAGCCGGGGGCGAAGGCGAAAATCTCGTCGACGAAGCAGTCCTCCGACTTGCGCAACGCGCGGGCATCCAGGCGGGATGAGGCGAGAAACGCGGCGGAATAGGCGTTCCCGCTGTGCGGCGACGCCAGCACGAGCGGCAGCCTCTGGCTCTGCGGGGCCAGGATTTCGAAGGCCGGGGCGTTTGGCGGCGAAGCGACGGCGGCCGGATCGGGACCGGCGCCGGCGTCGCGCTGCGCGTCGAAGGAGGCATCCATGGTCGAATGATGTAATGGACGCCAGCCGCCGTGTCACGGGACCTCTGTCACGGGATTGGCCGCCGCTCTATCACCGGCGGATAAAAAAAGCGGGTGGGGCGATGAAAGGGCTTGCGTGTCGG
Source organism: Azospirillum sp. Sh1 (assembly GCF_008365135.1). Lineage (NCBI taxonomy): Bacteria > Pseudomonadati > Pseudomonadota > Alphaproteobacteria > Rhodospirillales > Azospirillaceae > Azospirillum > Azospirillum sp. Sh1. Next base: position 150,722 of record NZ_VTTK01000012.1, read on the forward strand.
CAAGGAGGTCGGTATACACCCGCCCACGCCGGACGGAACGACGCCAAGCGCTCCTCCACCGGCTGCCAAAGTGGGCGGTTAGCTCAGCGGGAGAGCACTACGTTGACATCGTAGGGGTCACTGGTTCAATCCCAGTACCGCCCACCATTCTGAAGGCCGCGAACCGGAACGGGTTCGCGGCCTTCTCCATTTTGGCGCGTCCGCACCCCCAAGGACGCCGCATATCTGCATTCCGCCCGCACGGTTTGCTTCCCCCGCCAAGCCCCCTCGCCAGATCCTTCCCTGCGCCGTACCATCCGGTTCGCAAACAAAGCATTGGGAGGATCCTTCATGCCTGTCCGTACCCTGCGCCGTCGCGGCCGGAGCCTTGCCGTCGCCGTCGGCGCGGTTCTGGTCTGTGCCGTCGCCGCCCTGTCGCCCACCGGAGCCGCGGCGCAGACGGCTCCCGCCGCACAGGCCGCCGGCACGGCCACCGAAGCGTCGCGCCTGGATTCCGTGCTGTCGGCGGGCACGCTGCGTGTCGGAACCACCGGGGATTACAAGCCCTTCACCTACCTGAACCCGCAGACCCAGAAGTTCGAGGGCATGGACATCGACCTCGCCGAAGCCATGGGCAAGGCGCTGGGCGTCAAGGTTGAGTTCGTGAAGACGACGTGGGGCAACCTGCTGCCCGACCTGCTGGCCGACAAGTACGACATCGCCGTCGGTGGTGTTTCCGTGACGCTGGAGCGGCAGAAGAAGGCACTGTTCTCCGATGCGCTGATGCGCGACGGCAAGACGCCGATCACCCGCTGCGAGAACAAGGACCGCTTCCAGACCGTCGCCGACATCGACAAGCCCGGCGTCCGCCTGATCGTCAACCCCGGCGGCACCAACGAGAAATTCGCCCGCGCCAACATCCACACTGCCCAGATCGAGGTGCATCCGGACAACGTCACCATCTTCGACCAGATCGTCGCCGGCAAGGCCGACCTGATGATCACCGATGCGGTGGAGACCCGGCTTCAGCAGAAGCTGCATCCGGAGCTGTGCGCCGTCCATCCGGACAAGCCCTTCGACTTTTCGGAAAAGGCCTTCCTGCTGCCGCGCGACATCGTGCTGAAGCTGTGGATCGACCAGTGGCTGCGCCGTGCCGTCGCCACCGGCGAGTATCAGGCGGTGTTCGATCGCTGGCTGAAGTAGCCGGCCGGAACCATGCGGATGCCGCCACGCCGTTTGCCAGCGCGGCGGCATCTGCATGTGTCCGTCAATATGTCCGGACCGAACCGGCAAGTATGGGCAAAGCCGGCGGTTCGACCGGGAGCATGGTGCAAAAGCATCAAGGGCCCGGCGATTGCTCGCCGAGCCCTTGATCGATTTGGTGGAGCCAAGGAGGATCGAACTCCTGACCTCTACAATGCCATTGTAGCGCTCTCCCAGCTGAGCTATGGCCCCTTTTAACTCTGGGGGCCGGTCGTTTCCGTCCGGCCTTGGTGGAGCGGGATAATAGTCAGGCGGTGGAGTGATGCAAGCGGAAAATTCGCCCCGCCGCGCTTTTTTTCACCACCCCGCCGGACCTCCCGCACTCACCGGAAAGCAGTCAGCGGGAAGGGCGCCGGTCAGCGCTCCTCCTCGTCCTCGCCTTCGACATCGACGACCTCGTCCATGTCGTCCTCGCCCAGTTCCGACGTGTCCTCGATCAGGACGTCGTCCTCATCCTCGGTGGCGTCGTCGGCTTCCTCGATGTCGTCGACGGACATGTCGTCCTCGACGTCCTCCAGCTCCGTGGTCTCGGTCTCAGCCTCGACCTCTTCCTCGTCCTCCGCCACGGCCACCACCTTCTTGGTGTCGTCGACCGGGGCCGGACGGGCCTTGCGGGACTTCAGCAGAGCCTCGGGATCGAACTGCGCGCCACAGCTCGGGCAGACCGGCGGGTCCTTGCGCATGTCATAGTAACGAGCGCCACAGCTCGGGCAGATGCGCTTGACGCCCCATTCGGGTTTGGCCACGCCACGTCCTCCGTCACAAAAATCAGGGGGTTCTCAAGAGGCGCCCTTTGCCATGCCCTGAGACGCTTGTCAAAAAAAAGATGAAGCGGCCGGGTTCCCGCTGCATCGCGGCAACAGCGGGAAGGAGGTATCCCGCCCGGGCAGGGATTGCCTTTACAGGCTGTTAACCATAACTCGCTAGAACGGACCTGCACAGTGTGCAACTCCTCCATTTGGTTTCCTCCTTGAACTCGGGGCCGCCTTCGGGCGGCCTCTTTTCATTGGTGCCCGGCCGTATTTGCCAGGTCTGCCCGAGGGAGGGCCCAAGGAGGGGAGGGGGGAGAGCCCCGGCCCTCTCGCATCGGGGCGGGGGCTGTGATAGGAACGGCGGCCATATCCGCTTCCCGTTCCGATCCGAAGGACCCGTCCCATGACGCACGCAAGGCCGCTGCGCTCCACCACCACCGGCGCGATCCGGGGCAGCATCCGTGTGCCCGGCGACAAATCGATCTCGCACCGGTCGCTGATGCTGGGCGCCATCGCGGTGGGCGAGACGGTCATCCACGGCCTGCTGGAGGGGGAGGACGTCCTGCACACCGCGGCCGCCATGCGCCTGCTGGGAGCTGAGGCGGAGCGGAGCGAAGACGGCGTCTGGCGCGTGCGCGGCGTTGGGCTGGGGGCCTTGCAGGAGCCGGCGCAGGTTCTGGACATGGGCAACAGCGGCACCGCCGCCCGCCTTCTGATGGGGCTGGTCGCCGGCCATCCGATCACCTGCGTCTTCACCGGCGACGCCTCGCTGAACAAGCGGCCGATGGCCCGCGTCACCAAGCCGCTGGAGGAGATGGGCGCCCGCTTCGTCGGCCGCTCCGGCGGGCGGCTGCCGCTGACCGTGGTCGGCAGCGGCGAGCTGGTCCCGATCACCTACCGCCTGCCGGTGGCCTCCGCCCAGGTCAAGTCGGCGATCCTGCTGGCCGGCCTCAACACCGCCGGGGCCACCACGGTGATCGAGGCGGAGCCGACGCGCGACCACACCGAACTGATGCTGCGCCATTTCGGCGCAACCGTGACGACCGAGCGGCTGGAGGACGGTGCGCTGGCCGTCACCGTCATCGGTCAGCCGGAACTGACCGGCCGAACCATCCATGTGCCGGCCGATCCCAGCAGCGCCGCCTTTCCGGCGGTCGCCGCCCTGCTGCGGCCGGGCTCGGACCTGCTGCTGAACGACGTCGGCATGAATCCGCGCCGCACCGGCCTCTATGACACGCTGGTGGAGATGGGCGCCGATATCGCCTTCGAGAACCGCCGCGACCAGGCGGGCGAGCCGGTGGCCGACCTGCGGGTGAAGCACAGTGCCCTGAAGGGCATCGTGGTGCCGGCCGACCGCGCCCCCAGCATGATCGACGAATACCCGGTCCTGGCCGCCGCCGCCGCCTGTGCGGAAGGCACCACGGTGATGCTGGGCCTGAAGGAACTGCGGGTGAAGGAGAGCGACCGTCTCGCCATGGTGGCGGAAGGCCTGACCCGCTGCGGCGTGTCGGTCGAGGTCGGCGCCGACGACAGCCTGACGGTGCACGGCACCGGGGGAACCGGCAAGGGGCCGAAGGGCGGCGCCTCCGTCGCCACCGCCATGGACCACCGCATCGCCATGAGCTTCCTGGTGTTGGGCATGGCGTCGGAAGAGCCGATTTCGGTCGACGACGGCGCCTTCATCGACACCAGCTTCCCCGACTTCGTCGGGTTGATGAACCGGCTCGGTGCGAAGATCGGTGAGGCGTGAGGCGATGACGCAGCCGCTTTCCAACCAGGAGACTCCGGCCAGGGCGGTCGTCGTCGCCATCGACGGCCCGGCCGCCAGCGGCAAGGGCACCCTGTCGCAGCGCATCGCCGACGCCTTCGGCTTCGCCCATCTCGACACCGGTGTGCTGTACCGCGCGGTCGGCGTGTCGGTCCTGCGGGCCGGCGGCGACCCGGCCGACAATGCGGCGGCGGCGCGCGCGGCTTATGAGTTGCACCCCGAACACCCGATCCTGCAGGAGGTGGCGCTGCGCACCGATGAGGCGGCGCAGGCGGCCAGCAAGGTGGCGGCGGTGCCGGAGGTGCGGGCCGCTCTGCTCGACTTCCAGCGGCGCTTCGCATCCCATCCGCCGGGCGGCGCGCCGGGGGCGGTTCTGGACGGGCGCGACATCGGAACGGTGGTCTGCCCCGATGCCCAGGCCAAACTGTTCATTACCGCTTCGGTGGAGGTCCGGGCCGAACGGCGACTCAAGGAGTTGCAGAGACGGGGGATTCCGGCTATATCCTCCGATGTCCTGGAGGACATGAAGGCTCGTGATGCGCGCGACAGCCAGAGAGCGGTGGCCCCGCTCCGTCCGGCTGCCGACGCTTTTGTGCTTGATACGTCCGCTCTCGATGCCGATCAGGTGTTCTCGATGGCGGTCGCCCACATCGGTTCGAAAACCGGTCTGAAGCCCACGGCCTGACGCCGCCGCTTCCGACCTCCGTTGACGGGCCGCCGGTGGCGGCGCGAACGGGTCCGACTCCCTCCACGGAAAACCATCAACCAAGTCGCCGGGCGTGGTGCCCGGCGCGGCGGTTCGGTCGAGGTTCCACCCGTTTTGCCGCGGGAGGGACCGGAACGGGGCCGCTTTCGCGCCACCTTTAGGAGTTTCAATGGCACAGTCACTGGCCCGCACGGTCGAAAAGGAAAGCTTTGCGTCTCTGCTCGAAGAGTCGCTGGGCGCGGCCGAGTCGCTCGAAGGTACGGTCGTCAAGGGACGCGTCGTCGCCGTCGAGAACGACATGGTCACCATCGACGTCGGTCTGAAGTCGGAAGGCCGCGTCGCGCTGAAGGAATTCGCCGTTGCCGGCCAGCCGCCCGAGCTGAAGGCGGGCGACACCGTCGAGGTCTACCTCGAGCGGATGGAAGACAAGAACGGCGAAGCGATGCTGAGCCGTGAGAAGGCGAAGCGCGAAGAGGCCTGGGCCCTGCTGGAGAAGTCGTTCAACGACCAGACCCGCGTCACCGGCGTCATCTTCGGCCGCGTCAAGGGCGGCTTCACGGTCGACCTGTCGGGCGCCGTGGCCTTCCTGCCGGGCAGCCAGGTCGACATCCGTCCGGTCCGCGACATCTCCCCGCTGCTGGGCACCCCGCAGCCGTTCCAGATCCTGAAGATGGACCGCTCGCGCGGCAACATCGTCGTGTCGCGTCGCGCCGTGCTCGAAGAGAGCCGCGCCGAGGCCCGTTCGGAGCTGGTGGCCAACCTCAAGGAAGGCCAGATCCTCCAGGGCGTCGTCAAGAACATCACCGACTACGGTGCGTTCGTCGACCTGGGCGGCGTCGATGGCCTGCTGCACGTCACCGACATCGCGTGGCGCCGCATCAACCATCCGTCGGAAGCCCTGCAGATCGGCCAGACCGTCACGGTCCAGGTCATCCGCTTCAACCCGGAAACCCAGCGCATCAGCCTGGGCATGAAGCAGCTCGAAGCCGACCCGTGGGAAGGCGTCGAGGCCAAGTATCCGGTCGGCGCGAAGTTCAAGGGCCGCGTCACCAACATCACCGACTACGGCGCCTTCGTGGAGCTGGAGCCGGGGATCGAGGGCCTGGTCCACGTGTCGGAAATGTCCTGGACCAAGAAGAACGTCCATCCGGGCAAGATCGTGTCGACTTCGCAGGAAGTCGAGGTCATGGTCCTGGACGTCGATCCGCAGAAGCGCCGCATCAGCCTCGGCCTGAAGCAGTGCCTGGACAACCCGTGGGAGACCTTCACCGACAAGTTCGGTCCTGGCACCGAGCTGGAAGGCGAAGTCAAGAACATCACCGAGTTCGGTCTGTTCGTCGGCCTGCCGGGCGATATCGACGGCATGGTCCACATGTCCGATCTCGACTGGAACAAGTCGGGTGAAGAGGCGATCGCCGAGTACAAGAAGGGCGACCGCGTCAAGGTCAAGGTTCTCGACGTCGACGTCGAGAAGGAGCGCATCAGCCTCGGCATCAAGCAGCTGGCCAGCGATCCGTTCGAGTCGGCCACCGCCGGCCTGAAGAAGAACGAGGTCGTGACCTGCACCGTGACGCAGGTGACGGACGGCGGCATCGAAGTGACCGTCGGCGAGGGCTACACCGGCTTCATCCGCAAGTCGGACCTGTCCCGCGACCGTTCCGAACAGCGCCCGGACCGTTTCGCCGTCGGCGAGAAGGTCGACGCGAAGGTCACCCAGATCGACCGCGCTTCCCGCCGCATCTCGCTGTCCATCAAGGCTCGCGAGATGGAGGAAGAGAAGCAGGCGATGGCCGAGTTCGGTTCGTCCGACTCGGGCGCCTCGCTGGGCGACATCCTGGGCGCCGCTCTGAAGCGCAAGCAGCAGAACGACGAGTGATCGTCTGAGGCCATCCTCCCCTGCGGTGATCGGACGGACCTTCGGTCCGCCGAGAGCAGGGGAGGGTGCTCGCGATCTCCCGGAAGGGTAAGAGAAAGGCCGCGTCCCGGTTGGGGCGCGGCCTTTTTCATTGTTCCATTCGGTTGTTACCGCTGCGGCTCCGGGCTGCGGGTCAGGGACGTGATGCTGTCGTCGTAGCGGAATTCCGGCATGTCGCGGACGCTGGCGGCAGTCACCTCGCGCAGCCGGATCGCCTCGCTGCCGGTGCGCAGGTCGGCCAGGGTCAGGTCGGCCGCGATGTCCTTGCCGCCGAAGCCCAGAATGCCGCCGGAGTGGATGACGATGTATTGGGCCTCGCCCTTGTCGTCGAGGATCACGTCGGTCACGGTGCCGATCTTCGACCCGTCGGCGCCGACGACGTTGCGGTTCATCAACTGGTCGACGCTGGGACCGGTCTTGCGCTCCACCGTCGCGCCGACGGCCGGAGTCGAACCGTTGATGATGACGGTCTGGGCCATGGCCCCCGGCGGAGTCGCCAGGCCGACCAGCAGTGTCAGCGCGGGCAACGTGAACCACATCTTGTGGGTGATCTTCAACATGGGCGCCTCTCCTCCCCCAGGATCACGCGGGATCCACCTTGGCTCCATGCGCCTCAACCGGGGACGCATGAATTAGTTGCGGGATGGCCGTCCCTACCCCTCTTCCGTGCCGAACCTTGGGCGGGCCGGCGGCGACTCGGGGGTGGGGATGGTGTGCCTTTTCGAGTCGCCCCTGGGATTCCGCCGGCTTGGTCCGAGTCGCCCCGTGGCGAATCGGTGGTGGGTACAACGGCATATTAGCAACAACATGTTGATTTTCACTGCAAGGAAGCTCTGGCGGTCGGGCGCGTTTTGCGCTCTAATCGGGGGTGCCCCGGTCATCTTCGGCACCGGCGGCCATTGAGTGCCCACAGTTGGTGCCTTCCGGCCGCGATGCGGCCCAGCCGCCGCCTCCCCCAAAAAATTTGCTTGGCGGGCGGGAACAGGATCCCCGGTAACGGGTTGAACACCACAAGATCAAGGTTTTGAGGGGTTCGGTCATGTCAACCACAATATCTAGCAGAGTGGGGCTTGCTTGGCCCCGTCGCGCTGGCTAGGATGCGGCCCACGTGACCCGGCCGGCCTCAAGCGGCGGCCCCGGTCCCGGCAGCACAGCGGCGACGGCGGACAGTCGGGCAAGAGGCCCCTGTTTGTACGGCGCCATCTGCGTTGACGGGCTGGACGGCGGACAGAACCGCCGGCCGCTTCGGATCGGTACGGGTCGCACCACATTTCCATTCGAGCGCGCCGCGGCGTGCTCCAAGCAGGGGACAGTCTCATCATGCGGATCGAGCGTCGTTTCACGCACGAAGGTCAGGACGCCTACGCCAGCCTCGGCTTCCGCCAGGCGACCAGCGAGATCCGCAACCCGGATGGAACGATCGTCTTCCAGCAGACCGGCATCGAGGTGCCGGACAACTTCTCGCAGGTCGCCAGCGACATCCTGGCGCAGAAGTATTTCCGCAAGGCCGGCGTTCCCGCCGCGCTCCGCGCCGTGGAAGAGAACACCGTTCCGTCCTGGCTGTGGCGCAAGGAAGCCGACCAGGAAAAGCTGGCCGCGCTGCCGAAGGAAAAGCGTTTCGTCGGTGAGAACTCGGCCCGCCAGGTCTTCGACCGCCTGGCCGGCACCTGGACCTATTGGGGCTGGAAGGGCGGCTATTTCGACACCGAGGCCGACGCCCGCAGCTTCTTCGACGAGATGCGCTTCATGCTGGCCGCCCAGATGGCGGCCCCGAACAGCCCGCAGTGGTTCAACACCGGCCTGCACTGGGCCTACGGCATCGACGGCCCGAGCCAGGGCCACTTCTACGTCGATTTCAAGACCGGCCTGCTGACCTCGTCCGCCTCGGCCTACGAGCATCCGCAGCCGCACGCCTGCTTCATCCAGTCCGTCGCCGACGACCTCGTCAACGAGGGCGGCATCATGGACCTGTGGGTGCGTGAGGCCCGCCTGTTCAAGTACGGCTCCGGCACCGGTTCCAACTTCTCCAAGCTGCGCGGCGAGGGCGAGAAGCTGGCCGGCGGCGGCAAGTCGTCGGGCCTGATGAGCTTCCTGAAGATCGGCGACCGCGCGGCCGGCGCCATCAAGTCGGGCGGCACCACGCGCCGTGCGGCCAAGATGGTCACGGTGGACATGGACCACCCGGACATCGAAGGCTACATCGACTGGAAGGTGAACGAGGAGCAGAAGGTCGCGGCGCTCGTGACCGGCTCCAAGATCTGCCAGAAGCACCTGACGGCGGTGATGGCCGCCGCCCAGTCGGGCCTGGACCCGAAGGAGAACAAGGAGCTGAAGAAGGCGATCCTCGCCGCCCGCAAGGATCAGGTGTCGGAGAACTACATCCAGCGTGTGATCCAGTTCGCCGGCCAGGGCTTCACCTCCATCGAGTTCAAGACCTACAACACCGACTGGGATTCGGAAGCCTACCTGACGGTCTCCGGCCAGAACTCCAACAACTCCGTGCGCATCTCCAACGAGTTCGTGCAGGCGGTGCTGGACGACGCCGACTGGAACCTGATCGGCCGCACCAACGGCAAGGTGGTGAAGACCGTCCGCGCCCGCGACCTGTGGGACAAGGTCGGCTACGCCGCCTGGGCCTGCGCCGATCCGGGCGTGCAGTTCGACAGCACCATCAACGAGTGGCACACCTGCCCGGCCTCGGGGCGCATCAACGCCTCGAACCCGTGCTCGGAGTACATGTTCCTCGACGACACCGCCTGCAATCTGGCGTCGCTGAACCTGATGTCGTTCCGTCTGAAGGACGGTTCCTTCGACGTCGAGGCGTTCGAGCATGCCTGCCGGCTGTGGACCATCGTGCTGGAAATCTCCGTGCTGATGGCGCAGTTCCCGTCGAAGGAAATCGCCCAGCTCTCCTACGAGTTCCGCACGCTGGGTCTGGGTTTCGCCAATCTCGGCGGCCTGCTGATGGCGTCCGGCTTGTCCTACGACTCGGATGAAGGCCGTGCCTACTGCGCCGGCATCTCCGCCGTCATGACCGGCGTCGCCTATGCCACCTCGGCCGAGATGGCGCAGGAGTTGGGGCCGTTCCCGGGCTTCGAGGCCAACCGCGACCACATGCTGCGGGTCATCCGCAACCATCGCCGCGCCGCCAACGGTGAGATGAACGGCTATGAGGGGCTGGCGGTCGAGCCGGTGCCCTTCGTCGCCGACCTCTGCCCGGACCAGGAACTGGCTCTGGCCGCCGTCCGCGTGTGGGACGAGGCACTGGAACTGGGCGAGGCCCACGGCTACCGCAACGCCCAGGCCACCGTGGTCGCCCCGACCGGCACCATCGGTCTGGTGATGGACTGCGACACCACCGGCATCGAGCCCGACTTCGCCCTGGTGAAGTTCAAGAAGCTGGCCGGCGGCGGCTATTTCAAGATCGTCAACCGGCTGGTGCCGGAGGCGTTGAAGACGCTCGGCTACACCCCGGACCAGATCGAAGAGATCGCGCTCTACGCCGTCGGCCACGGCACGCTGAAGAGCGCGCCGGGCGTGAACCACGAGTCGCTGAAGGCCAAGGGCTTCACCGACGAACTGCTGGAGCGGCTGGAGGGCAACCTCGCCACCGCCTTCGACATCAAGTTCGTCTTCAACCGCTGGACCATCGGCGCCGATTTCTGCACCCAGACGCTGGGCATCCCGGCCGAGACGCTGGACGCTCCGGGCTTCGACCTGCTGAGCCACATCGGCTTCACCAAGGCGCAGATCGAGGCGGCCAACACCTTCTGCTGCGGCGCCATGACGCTGGAAGGCGCCCCCTTCCTGAAGGACGAGCATCTGTCGGTGTTCGACTGCGCCAACCCCTGCGGCCGCATCGGCAAGCGCTTCCTGTCCTGGGAATCGCACATCACGATGATGGCGGCGGCGCAGCCCTTCATCTCCGGCGCCATCTCCAAGACCATCAACATGCCGAACACGGCGACGGTCGACGAGTGCAAGGACGCCTATCTGATGTCCTGGCGCCTGGGCCTGAAGGCGAACGCGCTGTACCGCGACGGCTCCAAGCTGAGCCAGCCGCTGCAGGCCGCCCTGCTCGACGACGAGGAGGATGGCGAGGCGGTCGAGGCGGTGATCGAGGCGCCGGCCGCCGCCCGTGCCCAAATGATCACCGAGCGCATCGTCGAGAAGGTGATCGAGCGGGTGGTGGAGCGGAAGAGCAGCTCGCGCGAGCGTCTGCCGCACCGCCGCAAGGGCTACACCCAGAAGGCCAACGTCGGCGGCCACAAGGTGTACCTGCGCACCGGCGAGTATGAGGACGGCCGCCTGGGCGAGATCTTCATCGACATGCACAAGGAAGGCGCCGCCTTCCGGTCGCTGATGAACAACTTCGCCATCGCGGTGTCGATCGGCCTGCAATATGGCGTGCCGCTCGAGGAGTTCGTGGAGGCCTTCACCTTCACGCGCTTCGAGCCGTCGGGCATGGTGACCGGCAACGACACCATCAAGATGGCGACCTCGGTCATCGACTACATCTTCCGCGAGATCGCCATCTCCTACCTGAACCGCACCGATCTGGCGCACGCCACGCCGGAGGATCTGGTGCCCTTCACCGTGGGCAGCGGCGACAAGCAGGGCGACCTGCCGGACACCCAGGTGCAGCCGTCCGACATCGTCCGCCGCATCGCGTCGACCGGCTATGTCCGCAACAACCTGCGCGTCCTGCATGGTGGCCAGACGGGTGGCCAGACCCAGCGGGCCAGCGCCGCGGCGGCCTTCGCCGCCACCGGCACCGACACGGCTGCCGTGAGCGTCACCGCGTCGGCCGGCACCCAGGCTTCCGTCCAGGCTGCCATGGCGGCCAGCCCGGCGGTCGCCGCCGCCACCGCCCAGGGCCATGTCGCCGCCACCGCGGCCACCGGCACGGCCTATGGCGGCAGCACCAGCGACCAGCGCTTCGACCGCATCCGCGAGGCCCGCGCCCGCGGTTACGAGGGCGATCCCTGCGGCGAGTGCGGCAACATGACCCTGGTCCGCAACGGCACTTGCCTGAAGTGCGACAGCTGCGGGTCGACCACCGGCTGCAGCTGATCCTCCACAGAGCGCTCCCTCGGGAGCCTCGCCGGACGATGAACGATGAAAGGGAGGGAGCGGGAAACCGCTTCCTCCCTTTTGCTTGTGTACGAACAAAATCGCCGCGCGCTGTTTGGAACCATTCTTGTGTGGATGCAACAGGATGGCCGGATCATGAGGGGCCTTGACCGCGCCGCGTGTGTTCATGTTAGCTGACTCCCCCGGGGCGCCGGCGCGGCGTTCCCGAAGCATGTCCGGAGGGATCAGGGGTCATGGATTCGGCCGGGACCGCGCTGGACGACCGCCTGCCGTCCGATCGCCTGTTGCGGGCGACCGCCGCGCAATGGAGCGCGGCCTTGGTCTGGACATCGGCCGACGGCACCATCGTCGGCGCCAATCCCGGTTTCGCCCGGCTGGCCGGTGTCCCGCTGGATGCGCTGATCGGCCGCCCGCTGCCCGGCCTGCTCGATTTCGGTGGCCGTGACTGGCAGGCGGTGTGGGATGGGGCGCAGGAGAACGACCATCCACCGCCCGGCACCGGTGCCTTGCGCGTTCCCCGCCGCGATCCGGTCCCGGTCGATCTGCACTGGCAGCATCTGACCGACGGCGACGACGTCCTGCTTCTGTGCGAGATGCGCGATTTCGACGAGCGCGAACGGGCGGAGGCGGTGGCACGCCTGCAGCAGGATGTTCTGGAACTGGTGGCCGCGGGCCGGTCGCTGAAGCAGGTCCTGGATTTCCTCTGCCGGCAGGTGGAGGCCTGCGCGCCGGAGGTCGCCTGTTCGGTGATGCTGCGTGACGCCGAGAACCGCATGCGGGTGGCCGCGGCCCCGTCGCTGCCCGCCGTCTATGCCAACGCCATCGACGGGCTGGCCATCGGTCCGGACGTCGGCTGCTGCGGCAGCGCGATGAGCCAGGGCGAGGCGGCGATGTCCGTCGACATCGCCGAAGACCCGCGCTGGGCACCCTATCGCGAGATTCCGCTCGCCCATGGGTTGGCCGCCTGCTGGTCCAACCCGATCAAGGGGCGGGACGCCCGCATGCTGGGCAGCTTCGCGCTCTATTACCGCGAGCCGCGTCCCGCCGCGCCCTTCCATCGCCGACTGGTGCAAGCCTGCGTGCATCTGTGCGCGCTCGCCATCGAACATGACCGGGCACGGGCGGAGATCAACCGGCTGGCCTATTTCGACACGCTGACCGGGCTGCCCAACCGCCAGCTTCTGGCCGACCGCGCCACCGCGGCACTGGCGCTGGCCGGACGCACGCGGCAGCCGGTGACGCTGATGTTCCTGGATATCGACCGCTTCAAGACCATCAACGATTCGCTGGGCCATGCGGTCGGCGACCGGCTGCTGGTGGAGGTGGCGACCCGGCTGGAGCTGCTGTTCATCGAGGGCGACACGCTGGCCCGGCTGGGTGGGGACGAGTTCGTGGCATTGTTGCCGGGCTGCGACGCCGCCCATGCCTCGCTGCTGGCGGAACGGGTACTTGTCACCCTGTCGGTGCCGCTGACGGTCGCCGATCTGACGCTGACCCCGACCGCCAGCATCGGCATCGCTGTGCATCCCGACGACGGCATGGATTTCGACACGCTGCTGCGCCAAGCCGACGCGGCGATGTACCGGGCCAAGCAGGCCGGCCGCAACCGCTGCCATTTCTTCCGCCGCGACATGAACGAACAGGCGGTGCGCCGGCTGGAGATGGAGGCGGCGCTGCGCGAGGCGCTGGACCGCCAGGAGGCCGGCTGCCCGGACGAGGAGGCTCCGTTCGAGCTGCATTACCAGCCCCAGGTCCGACTGAAGCCGCATTGCCTGCATCGGGTGGAGGCGCTGATCCGCTGGACCCACCCGCGCTGGGGCGCGGTGTCGCCGGTGGAGTTCGTGCCGCTGGCCGAGGAATGCGGGCTGATCGACCGGCTGGACAGCTGGGTGCTGCAGACTTCGGTGGCGCAGCTCGGCCGCTGGCGTGCGGCGGGGGTACCGGTGCCGGGGCTGGCGGTCAATGTCTCCGCCGTCCGATTCGCCCGCGGCGATCTGCCGGATCAGGTCCGTGCCGCGCTGGCCGCCAACGGCATCCCGGCCAACGACCTGACGCTGGAGATCACCGAGCGGCTGATGATGACGGAGGAGGTCGGCGTCCATGACGCGCTGGATGCCCTGCATGCGCTGGGCGTCACCCTGTCGATCGACGATTTCGGCACCGGCTATTCGTCCTTGAGCTACCTGAAGCGCTTCCCCGTCGGCGAATTGAAAATCGACCGCAGCTTCGTCAAGGAACTGGACATCGACGCCGCCAACCGGCCGCTGGTGCGCGCCATCATCCAGATCGGCGAGGCGCTGGGGCTGACCGTCGTGGCGGAGGGGGTGGAGCGCGAGGCCCAGCACCTCATGCTGGAGGCGGAGGGCTGCGCCATCGGCCAGGGCTACCGCTTCGCCCGGCCGATGCCGGCCGATGCGCTGGTCCGCTGGCTGGCAGGGGAGGGCAAGCACTGGGTGGAGTGTCCGGCCGACGCCTGCTTCAGCATCTGAAACATTTGCAGTGGAAATGGTCCCGTTTTTCTTTGGATTTACGGGGTACTTCGACCGCATTTCACCATTCGAATCGGTGCTTATGCGGTTCCGCCGGAGTAATGGGGATCCGGCAATACGATATAGTCGCAACGCTCCTTTGCCGGCAAAGCGCAGGTCATCCCGTTCTAGACCACGCGACTGTCTTGTGTCCCAACGTTTGGGGCGATAGAAGGTCCACTCAGCGGCATGTGCGGTCAAGCAAACTGACCACGGCGTTTCGCTGAGCGGAAAAGACCCGCCCGGTGGATCGCCCGTGGAGCACAAGGGGAGCACCCGCATGCCGGACGACCATGGGGCGAGAGGAATTCCGCGATGGCGAGCCAGGGTGAATCCAAGTGGGTCTACAGCTTCGGGGCCGGTGCCACCGAAGGACGGGCCGATATGAAGAACCTGCTGGGCGGCAAGGGCGCCAATCTGGCCGAGATGGCCAATCTTGGCCTGCCCGTTCCGCCGGGCTTCACGATCACCACCGAGCTGTGCACCTATTTCTACGCCAACGGCCGCTCCTATCCGCCGGAGCTGACGGCGCAGGTGAACGCCGCCATCGCGCGGCTGGAACAGGCGATGGACGCCAAGTTCGGCGATCCGGTCAACCCGCTGCTGGTGTCGGTCCGTTCCGGCGCCCGCGCGTCGATGCCCGGCATGATGGACACCGTCCTGAACCTGGGCCTGAACGACGCGACCGCGGCCGGTCTCGCCAAGCGGTCGGGCGACGGCCGCTTCGCCTACGACAGCTATCGCCGTTTCATCCAGATGTACTCCAACGTCGTGCTCGACGTTGAGCATCACCATTTCGAGGACATCCTCGACAACCACAAGCGCGACAAGTCCTACAACCTCGACACCGACCTGTCGGCCCAGGATTGGCAGGCGGTGATCGAGGACTACAAGAAGGCGGTCGAGCGCGAGCTGGGCCGGCCCTTCCCGCAGGATGTGCAGGAGCAGCTGTGGGGCGCCATCGGCGCCGTCTTCGGGTCCTGGATGAACGCCCGCGCCATCACCTACCGCAAGCTGCACGACATCCCGGCCGACTGGGGCACCGCGGTCAACGTGCAGTGCATGGTCTTCGGCAACATGGGCAACGACTGCGCCACCGGCGTGGCCTTCACCCGCAACCCGTCGACCGGCGAGAACGCCTTCTACGGCGAGTATCTGGTGAATGCCCAGGGTGAGGACGTCGTCGCCGGCATCCGCACGCCGCAGCACCTGACCATCGCCGGCAAGATCGCCAACAAGTCCGACCTCCCCGCCATGGAGGAGGTGATGCCGGAGGTGTTCAACCAGCTGAACGAGGTCCGCCTCAAGCTGGAAAAGCACTACCGCGACATGCAGGACATCGAGTTCACGGTCCAGCAGAACAAGCTGTTCATGCTGCAGACCCGCAACGGCAAGCGCACCGCCCCGGCGGCGCTGAAGATCGCCGTCGATCTGGCGAACGAGGGCGTCATCGACCAGAACGAGGCGGTCCGCCGCATCGATCCGGCCTCGCTCGACCAGTTGCTGCACCCGACGCTGGACCCCAAGGCCGACCGCAAGGTCATCGCCAAGGGCCTGCCGGCCTCCCCCGGCGCCGCGTCCGGCAAGGTGGTCTTCACCGCCGACGAGGCCGAGCAGATGGCCGGCAAGGGCGAGTCGGTGATCCTCTGCCGCATCGAGACCTCGCCTGAGGACATCCACGGCATGCACGCCGCCCGCGGCATCCTGACCAGCCGCGGCGGCATGACCAGCCACGCGGCGGTGGTTGCCCGCGGCATGGGCCGTGCCTGCGTGTCGGGCGCCGGCGACCTGCGCATCGACTACAAGACCAAGCAGATGGCGGTCCGCGGCGTCACCGTGAAGGAAGGCGACATCCTCACCATCGACGGCTCCACCGGCGAGGTGATGCTGGGCGAGGTGCCGACGATCCAGCCGGAACTGTCGGGCGACTTCGCCACCCTGATGGGCTGGGCCGACGGCATCCGCCGGATGAAGGTCCGCGCCAACGCCGAAACCCCGCTGGATGCCCGCACCGCGCGGAAGTTCGGCGCCGAGGGCATCGGCCTGTCGCGCACCGAGCACATGTTCTTCGACCCGGAGCGCATCCTGGCCGTCCGCGAGATGATCCTGGCGGAGGACGAGGCCGGCCGCCGCAAGGCGCTCGCCAAGCTGGAGCCCTTCCAGAAGAAGGACTTCGTCGAGCTGTTCACGATCATGGCCGGCCTGCCGGTGACGATCCGCCTGCTCGACCCGCCGCTGCACGAGTTCCTGCCGAACACCGAAGAGGACATGGCGGAGGTCGCCCAGGCCACCGGCACCGATCCGCTGCGGGTGCGCCACCGCACCATCCAGCTGCATGAAGCGAACCCGATGCTGGGCCATCGCGGCTGCCGTCTGGGCATCTCGTACCCCGAGATCTACGAGATGCAGGCCCGCGCCATCTTCGCCGCCGCCGCCGAGGTCGCCAAGACCACCGGCGAGGCCGTCATTCCCGAAGTGATGATCCCGCTGATCATCACCAAGAAGGAGTTCGACATCCTCAAGGCGGTGATCGACCGTGCCGCCGAGCAGGTGAAGGCCGAGACTGGCGTGACGGTGGAGTACCTGACCGGCACGATGATCGAGATCCCGCGCGCGGCCCTGAAGGCCGGCGAGATCGCCGAGTCGGCCGAGTTCTTCAGCTACGGCACCAACGACCTGACCCAGACCACGCTGGGCCTGTCGCGCGACGACGCCGGCAGCTTCCTGCCGGAGTACCAGCGCCAGGGCATCCTGGAGCAGGACCCGTTCCAGTCGCTGGACGTCACCGGCGTCGGCGAACTGGTGGAGATCGCCACCGAGCGCGGCCGCAAGGTTCGCCCGGACATCAAGCTGGGCATCTGCGGCGAGCATGGCGGCGACCCGGCCTCGATCTCCTTCTGCGAGAAGGTCGGGCTGACCTATGTCTCCTGCTCGCCCTACCGCGTGCCGATCGCCCGCCTCGCCGCCGCCCAGGCCGCGCTGAACAGCGACACGGTCAAGCGCGACTGAGCCGCTTCGGCTAGCTGAAACGACTTCGGCCCTCTTCCCGCAAGGGAAAGGGGCCGTTTCGTTTTGGGGGTGGCGTTGGGCGGGTGGAACAGCGTGGAACAGATTTCGGGGGAGTGTTCACTGTTCCATCCGGCGGGACACCATAGACGGCTCAGCGCTGGGAACCGGAGGTCAACTCGCCGATGCCCGTCAGCTTGAACGCCCCTTTTCCCGGCAGGGAAACCCGCAACTCCAACTCCCCGCCCGCGGCTTCCACGAAGCGCCGCAGGGTGGACAGATACAGGTCGGTCCGCTTCTCGATCTGGTGGACGGTCGGCTGCTTCACGTTCAGGGTTTCGGCAACCTGACCCTGGGTCAGTTCCGCCAGCCGGCGCAGTTCCGCCAATCCGTCGATCTCGGCCAGCATCCCGGCGGCCCGTGCATCCACCGCGGCGCGCTCGTCGTCGGTCATCTCGGAGAGGATCTGGTCGAACGGGATCGTCGCCGTCATGGCTTGGCTCCTTTCAGGTCGGAGAGATGGTCGTCATAGCGGCTGTCGGCGGTGGCGATCAGCGAGGCATAGAACCGCTTTTCCGAAACCCCGCTCTTGTCGCCGGCAACCAGCACGACGGCGTTGCGCGTCGGATCGAAGGCGAAGGCGACGCGCCACACCCCGCCATTCGACCTGAACCGCAACTCCTTCATGTTCGCATGCCGGGAACCGTTCAACGTATCGACATGGGGCCGGCCGAGCGCCGGGCCACGCTCCCCAAGCACCTTGGCCGCGGCAGCGAGGTCGATCCGCACGGCTTGCGGCAGAGCCCGGAATTCGGCCGCGAACGCGGTGTGGAAGAGAACGGTGTGCATCGGAGGAAATATAGGCTTCGGGCTATTTTCCGGCAATGGAGATATAGCGCGGAGCCTATTGTCCGCAAGCCGTTGAGCGGCGTCGGCGACCCGGCCTCAATCTCCTTCTGCGAGAAGATCGGGCTGACCTATGTCTCCTGCTCGCCTTACCGCGTGCCGATCGCCCGCCTCGCCGCCGCCCAGGCCGCGCTGAACAGCGACACGGTCAAGCGCGACTGAGCCGCTTTGGGTAGCTGAAACGACTTCGGCCCTTTTCCCGCAAGGGAAGGGGGCCGTTTCGTTTTGGGGGCGAAGGTGGGTGGCTGGAACATCGTGGAACAGGGTTCGGCGGACTGTTCACTGTTCCACGCGGCGCCGCCGGGCATGGGTGGTGGCGGTCGGATGGAACGTTTGGAACAGGTTGGAACGGTTTTGCGGGGGCTGTTCACTGTTCCATCCGGCGAGGCTGGGGGCGCGAAAGGACGGGCGCAAGGGGGCGTGGCACCATTGGCGATGCATGCAGGACACTCCTCGGGCGGTTGAGGCTTATAGTCCTATCATGGATGGCGGTCGGCGGTAAGGGGGCGTGGAAAAGGCATGGCGGTTTGCCGGTGGGGCTGCGTCAGGGGCGCTTCTGTGCCCCATACCAGACGCGCAGAATGGTGACGCGGGACGGCGCCGCGTCATAGACGGTGACAAAAGGGGGATTCCTACCAGTTCCCGCGCACCGTCCCGCCGAAGACGGCCACGGTCAGGAAATTCAGCGAGGCTTTCCGCAGCACTTCTGAGACGGAGAGCCATGCATCGAACTGCTGCGGGATTGGAAATGGCCAATCTAGTGGCGAACCGCGATCAGACAGGCAATGGCGGCCGGAGCGAAGATTACTTCCATGACGGCGCAGGAGGTTCGTCCGCCGCGCCCCAACTGTCCAACCAGTCGGTAACGTTGCGCAGAGGAACCGTCCGACCGGCGGCAACCTGTACTCGCGCCTCGGCAACGGCGCGTGTCAGCCCATCGTCGTCGGTCGGTTCAAGTGCGGTCTCTGGCTCGGCCATAGGGCATCTCCATCATTCAATATATGCGTTGGGCGTGGAATGGCCCGGTTCAGAGATTTGTGAGAGGCATAGCTACTCTATCAAGAGCAGGAAGCCGCTGAGTGGCTATACAGGGTGTGAGGATGTGGCAGATTGAGCCTCTATGCATATCTCGCTCTGGGAAAACCACATTTTTAGCGCGACTAATGCAGCATATGTACGCTAAAGATGTATAAACCCCTTCAATGTGCGCAAAAATGCAGCTATATCTATGCCGATAAATCCTGTTTGGTAATTGGGGATAGATATGTCGCCACCAAATATTTCGGGAAAGGATCTCGTGCAGCTTTTTCCATTCGTGGAAGCAGTTGGGAATCCTTTCATAGGAGGGCAGAAAATTGTTTTCCCGTGTAAAATTGATGGAATAGATTATGTAGTTAAGGTGCTTCAATCGGAAAATTTTCCAGAAGAAGAAGAGAATAGTTTTGAGCAAGATAGCGTAGACGACGTTTTTGAGCGGGCACGGCGAGAGGTTGATATTCTCCGATGTTCTCAAACTCGAAGTTTACCAAAACTAGGGCCTATTGATTTGCAACGTATATCTATCAACAACCAATCCCTTGTCGTTTTTTCAGAAGAATTTATTGATGGACAAGAGCTGCATGATCTTCTGAAGACAAGTTTCAATTTCACAAATGGCGAAATTATTAAGGCAGGAATAGGGATAGCGTCCGCTATTGATGATCTTTGGAAAATCAGGTGTATACATAGAGATATAAAACCAAAAAATATAAAGCGCAGAAGGAGTGGAGAGTATGTTCTTCTAGACCCAGGTATAGCATTTGACCTTGAAGATGTTTCATTGACTGCAACAGGATTTGTCCCTCATACACCAGGCTATATAGCGCCTGAGTGTATAATTCCGGATTCAAAGCGTGATACCGACTGTCGGTCTGATTTGTTCTTATTAGGAATTGTTCTTTATGAATGCGCAACAAAACATCATCCGTTCATCCAAAAGGAAAATATGAGACGAGGAGATATCATATCCAGCATTCTTCGCGATGAACCGCTTCCCATAACATCAATAAACCCGGATATATCAGGGGAAATAGAAAATATTATCATGCGTCTTTTGTCAAAAAGAAAACATTCAAGATTTAAAAATCCAGATTTACTGATGCGGGCATTGGCTGCTTGTGAAAAGGAGTGAATTGATGGTGATGCTTGCTCAACATGGCTATGGGAAGTCCGATAAGATCGAGCGCGGACTTTCTGCGGGGCACATACAGGGAGTCATTCTAAGCCCCCGTGATGAGGCGCCTGGAAATCTAGCGTCATATGTCTATCGGCTTCGCCAAGAATATCCCCAATCAACGGTCTTCGTTGATCCACAATTTTATGCATCTACAGTTGTGAATCCAAAATTAGGGAAATTGGGCGAGTACGCCTATTTTCAGTCTGAACTAACTTACCGTGATTTTGTTGCTCCTGCTGCTGTTTCAGCAATGGTCTCCAGCGTTATGAACCATCAACGTTCGTTGGCGAGTACCCATATTTGTGCTCCAACTATTGCGTTTGACGTTTTTGGGGATCGTTGGTGCTCGGTGGCACTTAGTATGGCAGGGGCTGCTATTCATGACCATCAGCAGAGTGGAGATGGTCGTCCTCTGCTTATCTCTTTTGTTATCAGTGAGCAAGCCTGCCGAAACGCTGTCCAGCTCGATGATTTTTTAGATATTGTGACAGACCTAGAATGTGATGGATTTTACTTTATTGTAAGGCGCGAAGTTGCTGATTATAATCAGGAGATGAGGTCTGAGGCCGTATCTGGTTTGATGTATCTCAGTTACATTCTAGGTGATTTGAACGGGTACCAAGTGTATCATGGGTATTCAGACTACATCTCCTTGCCACTGCATGCCGCTGGTTCTACCGGGACTGCCTGCGGATGGCAATTCGGACTTCGGCGCTTCACTTGGGGACGATATGAGCAATCAACCGGAGGTCGCCAGCCAAGGCCGCGTTATTCTTCGCTAGGATTGTTAAATTCTATCATGATTAACCCTGATCTTGAGCAGATTGCAAGGGTTGGGTTGCTTCCTCAGGTGCTGACAGGAACTAACTATGATCGTGCGATGGCAAGCCGGCCTTTAAGTTCCGTTGCATGGCCAAACGATATTTCTGCTCTTCATCACTGGCACGCTCTTTCAAAGGGTGTAAAGCATCTCGAGACTATGCCGGTTGGCGCTCAGAGGCTTGATGAACTAGCTAGGTTGCTTCGAACCGCAGTTGGGGTGTATCAACGTATTTCACAAACTGGCGCCATATTGGCTGCAGCTTCGGGCAATACGCATATCCTACAGTGGAAAGATGGTGTCGAAGACTTCAGAAGAAGAGCTAAGGTCTAATGGAGGTGATAGCTCTATTACTGAGTTATTCCTTTCGGATTTATTCGAGAGCTACCTAAGCAGGGCGGGCCGGAAATCGAATGTACCAAATTTTGATGCTGTGGTGCGTGAGTTTCCGGCTCCGGTCGGCGTAGCAGATTTTGTAGGTCTCGTTTGTCGAGATTGGGATAAAGAAAGGATAATGATTCGTGAGAAGTTATTGGGTCTCCCTAGAGGTCCTGTGGCAGAAGTTATTTCTAAGCTAAAAGATAGATCTCCCAGGCGACAAGATTACATCGCTTCATCGAGCAACTATGCTCGCGGCGTTGTAATTAGTGCGATTAGCTCTCTTTTGTCTGCTGGCGTTATTCGGAAAACAGAAAGTGGTTCTCTTGTTAAGAATGATTTCTCTCTTCCAAATGCAGAAATATACTTTTTCGAGGTTAAGCTACAGAACTGGAAGCGAGCGATATATCAAGCTCTTCAGGCGAAATCATATGCAACGAAATCGTATTGTGTTTTCCCGATAGGAAAGAAAAGCCTGATAGATTGCAACAAGGAAGTATTTTACCGAAACAATATTGGGGTGTTGCTATTTGATCCAGAAAGGATGGCTTTGACCGAGGCAATAAGGGCCAGGAAACAGAAGCCAAGAAGCTACTCCCTCGCAGCTGATGTCCTTATACGTCTTGCGGCAGGAACGTAGTATATTATCGCAGTCAATGGTTATCCTCTATGTGTTGTGGATTCTGGCACAAGGGGGTGAGGGCATAATCTGATCATTCGTAGATCAAGATCACATCTCACCGCCCCCTCGGCTTCGCCCTGGCGGTCGGCTCGGCTTCCAGCGGGTTGTCGGGCCAGTAATGTTTCGGGTACTGGCCCTTCAAATCCGCCTTCACCGCCTTGTAGGCATTCGCCCAGAAGCTGGCGAGGTCGCGGGTGACCTGCACCGGGCGGCGGGCGGGGGACAGCAGGTGCAGCAGAAGCGGAACCCGGCCGCCGGCGATGCGCGGGGTCTCGGCAAGGCCGAACATCTCCTGCAGGCGGACCGCCAGCACCGGCTCCTCGCCGTCATAGTCGATGGGGATGCGGGAGCCGCTCGGCACCTCGACATGGGTCGGGGCCTCGGCGTCCAGGCGGGTCCGCAACTCCCAGGGCAGCAGGGCGCGCAGGGCGCTTGACAGGTCGATGCGCTCCAGATGGGCGCGGCGCGACACGCCGTCGAGGAAGGGGGCCAGCCACTCCTCCAGACCGTCCATCAGGGCCGGGTCGGACAGGTCGGGCCACACGTCGCCCTCCCGCGCGCGCAGGAACATCACGCGGGTGCGCCATTTGCGCAGCTCGTCGGTCCAGGGCAGGCAGGCGGGGCCGAGGGCGCGGATGCCCTCGATCATCGCGGCGGTCATCGCGTCCGCCGGCGGCTTGGCCAGCTTCTCGTCCTTCAGGATCAGAGCGAACAGCATGCGGCGGCGCCGTGCCAGCACCATCTGCTCGCGCGCGTCCCAGGCGACGATGGTCTCCGTGCGGATGTCGTCGGCGAAGCTCTCCTCCAGATCGGCCAGCGTGACCGGGGCGGCCAGGAAGATGCGCGATTCGCGGGCGGCGCCGTCGAGGTCGGCGATGGCGAGCCACTCCTCGGCCGACAGCGGCTCGGCATCCTGGAAATAGGCGCCGCGCCCGCCCGACAGGCGATACTGCGCCGCCACCCCGCCGGGCTGGCCGCCGGGGCGGCGCTGGCCGATGCGGTCGGGATAGGCGAGCGCCACCAGAATGCCGACGGCGTTCGAGTCCATCGCGTCGTCGTCGCGCACGCCGAGCTGGCGGCGCCACTGCCGCGCCTGCTTCACCGCCTGCTGGGCGCCGCCGCGGTCGACGCTGAGTCCGCGCGCCGCACCCTGGCCGCCGCGCTCCTCGCCGCGCAGCAGGTCGACACGCAGGCGCAGGTCGGCGTCGCGGAAACCGGGCTGGCTGCGGACGATGTCGCGCTCGCCCAGCAGGGCCGCGACCAGACAGGCGAGCGCGCCCTGGCCCATCGCCTTGCCGGCCAGCATCATGTGGGCCAGACGTGGATGCACGCCGAAGCCGGCCATGCGGCGGCCGTGCGGGGTGATGGCGCCTGACCGGTCGAGTGCGCCGAGGCCGGTCAGCAGCTCGCGCGCCTGGGCCATCGCCGCAACCGGCGGCTGGTCGAGCCAGGACAGGGTGGCGGGGTCGGAGACTCCCCACACCGCAAGCTCCAGCGCCAGCGGGGCGAGGTCGGCGTCCTCGATCTCCGGCGTGGTGAAGGGGGCCAGCGCTTTGTGCGTCGCCTCCGGCCACAGGCGGTAACAGACGCCGGGCTCCAGACGGCCGGCGCGGCCGCGGCGCTGCTCGGCAGAGGCCTGGCTGACCTTCACCGTCGCCAGACGGGTCATGCCGCCGCGCGGGTCGAAGCGCGGAACCCGCATCAGCCCGCTGTCGACCACGATGCGGATGCCCTCGATGGTCAGGCTGGTCTCGGCGATGGAGGTCGCCAGCACGATCTTGCGCTGGCCGGGCGGGGTGGGGGAAATCGCGCGGTCCTGCGCGTCGGCCGACAGGTCGCCATAGAGCGGGGCGATGATCGTGTTTGGGCCGAGGTCGGACTGGTCGAGCAGGGACTGGACGCGGCGGATCTCGCCGACGCCGGGCAGGAAGATCAGGGCGTTGCCGGGCTCCTCGCGCAGGGCGCGGCGGACGGCGGCGGCGACGGCGTCCTCGATGCGGGTGCCTTGCGATGGGGCGTCGAGGTGGCGGGTCTCGACCGGATAGGCGCGGCCCTCGCTGGTCACCATCGCGGCGGGGCCGTCCGCGTCGGCCAGCAGGGTGGCGACGGGGGCGGCGTCCAGCGTCGCCGACATGACGACAAGGCGCAGGTCGTCGCGGAGCGCCCCGCGCGCCTCCTGCACCAGGGCAAGGGCGAGGTCGCTGTCGATGCCGCGCTCGTGGAACTCGTCGAACAGGACGGCGCCGATGGCTGGAAGCTCCGGATCCTCCTGCAGTTGGCGCAGGAACAGGCCGTCGGTCACCACCTCGATCCGGGTCTTCGGGCCGACCTTGGTGTCGAGGCGGACGCGGTAGCCGACGGTCTCGCCCACCGCCTCCCCCAGCATCGACGCCATCCGGCGGGCGGCGGCGCGGGCGGCGAGGCGCCGGGGCTCCAGCACCAGGATCTTGCGGCCCTTCAGCCAACCGGCCTCCAGCAGGGCCAGCGGCACCCGCGTGGTCTTGCCGGCACCGGGCGGCGCCTGCAGCACGGCGGTGCCGCGGCTGTCCAGCGCCTCCAGCAGGGCGGGCAGGACGGGATCGATTGGCAGGGCAGGGAAGGCGGGCTTGCTCATGAGGGGGAGTCTGCTGCCGCGAACCGGCGGGAAAGGCAATGGTTTTCGGGAGGCGGACGGGACGGCGCGCGCCAAAAGGTCGCAGGGGCGGGGGAGGGGGACAGGGGCCGCGACCGATGACCGCAAAAAATGTATGGTTTTGAGGTCGTCGGGCCTATTCGCTTATCAAAGGGATCCATGACCGAAATCCACGACGCCGCCCTGTTCCTCGCCCACGCCTGCGCGCTGGAGGAGGACGCCGCCAACCGCTTCGCCGATCTGTCGGAAGCGATGAAGACCTATGGCAACCAGGAGGTCGCGGCCTTCTTCGGCCAGATGGCGAAATTCTCGCGCATGCATCTGGCCGAGGCGCGGGAACGGTCGGGCTTCCGCAAGATTCCCGACCTCGCGCCGGAAGACTTCCAGTGGCCGGACGGCGACAGCCCCGAAGCGGCCTCCATGGAAGGCTCGCACTATCTGATGACGGTGGAATACGCGCTGGAACTGGCGCTGGAGAGCGAGAAGCGCGGGCAGGCCTTCTATGCCGAGGTGGCGAAAACCACCACCGATTCGGAAGTCCGCATGATGGCCGAGGAGTTCGCCGCCGAAGAGGCCGAGCATGTCGCCCAGCTGGAGGTGTGGGCCAAGCGCTATCCGGCTTTGCAGGCGTGATGACGAAGTAAGGAAGGGGGCGTTGGCGGCCCCCTCCCCTGGTTACTTTGACAGGGCGGACCAGTCGATCTCGTACACCTTGTCGGCCGGCTGGTAGGTCTTGAAGGCGGCGATCACGTCGTCGACGCTGACGTCGCCCGGCACATTCTGGATTTCATAGACGACCGAGCTGCCGCTGGTCGGGCCGACGTCGGCGTTGCGGTGAGCCTGCGAGACCAGCCCTTCGCCGGCCTTCTTGATCATGATGGAAGCCATGCATCCGTCTCCTGTTGCGACTCGCCCGACGGCAAAACCATAAACAAAAAGTGGTTTAATCGGAAGGCGGAAAGAACGGGGGCGGTTGCAGTGCGGCAATCAGGGCAGCGCGGCGGCTTCGGTCACCACGGCGCGGCCGGGCATGCGGTCGGGCTGGGCGCCGGCCACCGCTCCGGCGATGCCGCCGGTCAGCCAGGCGGAGAAGGCGCTGCGCCCGTCGGCGCTGGCCTGACCGCAGGCGGTGGCGGGGACGGCGTCCTCGTCATCATAGTTCCACAGCGGCAGGTTGATGCCGGTGGGCGCAGAAGACGGCTCGGCGGCCGACGCGGTGGCGATCAGGCCGGTGGAACGCGGGGTGGCGGGGCGGCTGTGCACCTCGATCAGGGCGACGCGGATGCCGGCGGCCCAGGCGCGGTCGATGAAGGCACGCACCTGCCGCGCGGTGGCGGTGGAGCCGTCGACGGCGCCGGGCGACCCGCCGGTCAGCCAGGCCGACGGCGTCGGGCCGCAGCCGCGCCGGTATTGCAGTGCCACCTGATCCTGCACGTAGGCCTGCCCGCGATAGAGCCGCAGCAGGCCGTGGCCGTAGCGCTCCAGCTCGTCGACCGGGCTGCGGCTGGCGGTCAGCAGGTTGCGGTCGAGCAGGATCAGCGTCGGCTTGACGGCGATCAGCCGGTCGAGCAGCGGCTCGAAATCGGCGAACTGGGCCTGCCGGTGGACGATGCGCAGAAACTCCAGGTCGGACACGCCACGCTCGGCGGCGATCTTCGCCATGCCCCGCTCGTCCAGCGTGGCGTCGCGCAGCGCGGTGTCGCCGAGCGCCACCACCATCACCGAATCGGGATTGCGCGCCACCCGGTCGGCCATCGCGTCGATGCGGTTCAGGTTGTACCAGGCGAAGGGCTGGTCGTAGAGCATCGAGCCGGCCCACAGGACCGCCAGCACCGCCAGCCCGCCCAGCGCCAGCGGCGCCAGCAGCAGCCCGGTCCCCAGCATCCACCATCGCCGCCCGCCGCGGCGCGGTGTCGCGGCGGGGTCGGAAGCGGACTCCTCGGGAAGGGGATGGGCGG
The DNA here is from genome assembly GCF_008365135.1 of Azospirillum sp. Sh1. Lineage (NCBI taxonomy): Bacteria > Pseudomonadati > Pseudomonadota > Alphaproteobacteria > Rhodospirillales > Azospirillaceae > Azospirillum > Azospirillum sp. Sh1. The sequence goes on from NZ_VTTK01000012.1 coordinate 177,324, forward strand.
ATTGCGGCTCCTGCGGTTCGGGATAGGGCATCTGGGGTCTCCAAGCGGTGGAGGCGTGGGACGGGCGAGGGGAATGGGCCGGGTGCCGGTGCGCGTCGTCTACTCCCACAACGCGCGGGGGAGGAGATTCGGCCCGTGGAAATTGGGGGTATCCCCAAGGTCCGCGAACACCCCCATGGCAGGGTCCCGGTTTGCCGAACGCGCCGTTTCGTGTAGGCTTCCTCCATCCAGGGAAGCCTTTCAGCAAGGTTGGGCGATGAGCACCGAGATCCGCACCTTCAGCATTCCCGACGCCGCCGCCGAAGAGGCGCAGACGCAGCTGTCCGCGTTCCTGCGGACGGTCGAGGTCCAGCGCATCGAGACCGCCTATGCCGACGGCGCGTGGCGGGTGCTGGTGCTGTTCACCGATCTCCGCCGCAAGGAGGAGTCGCAGCAGATCGAGGCGGCCATCGCCGCCGCCCTGAACGGCTGGCGCGACAGGGCCGCCGCCCAGGCCGGGGTGACGCGCGACGCCATCCTGGCCGACGATCTGGTCCAGGAGATCGCCCGCTTCGCCCCGACGACGGAGCATGAGCTGTCGATCATCGTCAACGCCCGCGGACAGGCCAGCTCGCCCTATGGCGGGGAGATCGTGCAGGTGGTCCGCTCGACGCTGGACCTGCTGATCGACTGAGCGGATTGCGGCGGAGTCTTATGCGGTTCGACGGAGCCAAACACACCCAAAGGCTGTGACGCTGCTGCCGTAAGCGTCGGTTGGTTCCTGAGCGCTGACGTGCCAGGATTGCGCCCTTCACCGGCATCGACGGATGGGGTGGTTTGTGGCTTCGAAAGATCATCCGAAGGCTCGCGCCGCGGCCGAGGCGGCGTGGAGCGCGGTTCCGGACTATCGGAAGATGGCCCTCGAGCTGGCCCAACTGGGCGCGGAGGCCGCCCGGCGCGCCCGCATGACCGGCAACGGCCATTACGACCGGCTGGCCCACACCCTGACCAGCCGCGCCGGGGAGATCCTGGACGATCTGGAGCGCAGCGGAAAGATGTGACGGTCCGGGGTTGGGTGGATGCAGAAGAAAACGGCGCCCGGGTGGGGCGCCGTTGTCGTTTGTGCGAGGTGGTCGCTGATTTGCTCCCACCCTAACCCTCCCCCGCTTCGCAGGGGAGGGTCGGGGTGGGGGCAAGGGCAATCGGCCTCAGACCACCCTGCCTCAGACCACCTTGGCTTCGTGCATGGCGGCGATCTGGTCCTTGCTGTAGCCGAGCTGGGCCAGGACCTCGTCGGTGTGCTCGCCGAGCAGCGGGGAGCCGGTGACCTCGACCTTCATGTCGGAGAACTTGATCGGGCTGCCGACCGTCAGGTACTTGCCGCGCACCTTGTGGTCGACCTCGACGACCGTGCCGCTGGCGCGCAGCGACGGGTCGTTGGCGATCTCCTTCATCGACAGCACCGGGGCGCAGGGGATGTCGTACTTGCGCAGGATGTCGACGGCCTCGAACTTGGTCTTGTCCTTCAGCCAATCCTCGATCACCGCGAAGATGTCGAAGATCTTGTCCTGGCGCGCCTCGGCGGTGTTGTAGGCCGGGTCGTCGATCCACTCCTCGCGGCCCAAGGCCTTGCAGATCGGCGCCCAGGCATGGCCCTGGATGGTGAAGTAGATGTAGGCGTTGGGATCGGTCTCCCAGCCCTTGCACTTCAGCACCCAGCCCGGCTGGCCGCCGCCGCCGGCATTGCCGCCGCGCGGAACCACGTCGGAGAAGGTGCCGTGCGGGTACTGCGGGTATTCCTCCAGATAGCCGACGCGGTCCAGGCGCTGCTGGTCGCGCAGCTTGACGCGGCAGAGGTTCAGCACGCTGTCCTGCATCGACACGGCGACCTTCTGGCCCTTGCCGGTCTTGGTGCGGGCCATCAGGGCGGTCAGGATGCCGATGGCGAGGTGCATGCCGGTGTTGCTGTCGCCGAGAGCGGCGGCGGACACGGTCGGCGGGCCATCCCAGAAGCCGGTGGTCGAGGCGGCGCCGCCGGCGCACTGGGCGACGTTCTCATAGACCTTCAGGTCCTGGTAATGGTGGCCGTCGCTGAAGCCCTTGACCGAGGCGACGATCAGGCCGGGGTTCAGCTCCTTGATCTTTTCCCAGCTGAAGCCCATGCGGTCGAGCGCGCCGGGGCCGAAATTCTCGACCAGAACGTCGGATTCCTTGATCAGACGGGTCAGGACTTCCTTGCCCTCGGCCGTCTTGGTGTCCAGCGTCAGGGAGCGCTTGTTGCTGTTCAGCATCGTGAAATAGAGCGCGTCGGCGCCCGGGATGTCACGCAGCTGGCTGCGGGTGACGTCGCCGGCGCCCGGACGTTCGACCTTGATCACGTCCGCGCCGTACCAGGCCAGAAGCTGGGTGCAGGCGGGGCCGGCCTGCACATGGGTGAAGTCGATGATCTTAATGCCTTCAAGCGGCTTGGTCATGACTGCAACACTCCCTTTTTTCACGTAGTTTCAGATTGTCTCTTGGACTTGCTCTTCTGCCCGGCCGGCCCACGCCCGGAGATCGGGGGCGTCGAGGTCGCTGCCGGCCGGAATTCGATAATCGCCGCAGGGCGCCGTCAGCCGGCCGCCGCCTCGAGTTCGGTGAGGCGGCGGCGCAGTTTCCGTTCTTCGGTCCAGCGGGCGGTTTCGTCCCGCACCACGGCGACGATCCCGGTCACTCCACCGTCGGTCCCGCGCAAAAGCGCGACGGTGAAGGCGATCGACAGGCTGTGCCCGTCCTTGTGGACCGCCGGAACCCGCAGCAGGTCATGGCCGTAGCGGGTCTCGCCGGTGGCCATGGTCTTTTCGTAGCCGTCCCAATGACGCTGGCGCTGGCGTTCGGGAATGATGATGTCGAGCGACTTGCCCATCGCCTCGTCGGCGGTGAAGCCGAACATCCGTTCCGCCGCCGCGTTCCACAGGATGATGGCGCCGGCCGGGTCGGACACGATGACGGCATCGCCGATCACCGCCACCAACTGTCCGCAATCCACAACCGCGGGCGAACCCGCTGCTGCTGTCTGTTCCATGTCGATCTCCTTGGCGCTCGCCCCCTCTTGGATTGGGCGCCGGGGGAGCCGGTGCGGCGGTGGCCCGTAAACCAAGGCCGCACTGACATTATCGATACGGTATACCAGATACCATCGACCATGCAAGAGGATTTGAGAGGGACCCGAACTGTGGTGGAAACGAACAGATCGGCGGCGGATGTCCGCGGTTTCTCCCGCCATCCGCCTGCCAACGGTCTGAATTGCTGGGAGTTGCGATTAATTGTACTCGAATGATTATCAGGCATAGTGTGGGTCGGAGGACCCGTACGGAGCCTGCCGGCGGCCTTGAATCATTCGACATCGATGGGGAATGGGATGGCCGCGTTCGACAGCTACAGTGTCGCGCCTTTCAAGCAGCGCCTGCCGATCCAGCGGCTGTTTCCCAGCGACCACGAGGTGAACAGCGGGATCTGTTTCGGCCTCAGCCTGGAATGGATTTCGCGCCACCGGTCGCACAAGGGGGAGACGTCGAAGGCGCGCATCGCCTACATCGACCGCGACAGCACGATCCTGCATGCCAGCATCAAGCAGCGCCTCTACGGCGCGGAATTGAGCGCCGACCTGGACCTGTCGTCCGAACAGCTCGGTTCACGCAATCAGGCGATGGCGTTGGCGGGATTCAAGGTCGCGGCGACCAAGACGCAGTGGGTGAGCGCGACCGATCCGGAAAGCGTCAAGGACCTGCTGAAGGCGATCACCACCGCGACCGCCAGCCCCCACACCTATCACGTCGTCACCATGATCTTCGAACAGCGGGGGATGGCGCACGCGACCTGCTGCTACAAGTCCGGCGGCAAGGCCTTCGGCTTGGGATCGCACCTCTATTTCTTCGATCCCAACTTTGGCGAATACAAGGCGTCCAGCGGCAGTGTCGGCGACCTGTTCGCCGGACTGGTCGACCGATACCGCAACTTCGTGAAGCGGGACGGGTCGACCGTCGACTATAAGGTCAAGGAGTTCGTGGTGCAGAGCATCTCGTTCAACTGATCCGGCAGCCGGCCGGCATCAGCCGACCAGACTGAAGAAGGGCATCGAGGCGTATTTGCTGGACTTGATGTTGGCGACGACCTTGTCCTGCGAATGGCCGCCGGTCGACAGGGTGGCCGGCAGCTTGATCACCTTGCCGACCGCCTTCGACGATTTGCTGATCGGGTCCCATTGCAGGTTGAAGTTGATGATCTGCTTTTCGATGGACGCCAGATCCTCGGTGGGCACCCGGACATAGGGGCCGTGGATGATGCCGCCGCGCACCATCTTCGACACCGTCGGTGCATTGAAGGCACAGCAGGGCAGCGCGGTCTCGACCGCGACGATGGTGGCGATGGCGCCGCCCAGCGAATGGCCGCACAGGATCGGACGGGCGGCGCCCAGCAGCATCTTCGCCTGTTCCAGCAGAAGATGGGCGGCACGGATGCCGGCGGGCAGGCTTTCGATGGTGTAGAGCGCGATGTCCGTCTTCAGGTTCTTGGTGCCGGCCATCTGGCCCGACGTGCTGCTGCCGACCGCCGTGCCGCGATAGGCGATGATGTACTGGTCGGAGTGCTTTTCCTGATAGACGGCGCCAAAGAAACCGACGTCGATATCTTCGTGGGTGAAGATCACCTGGAAGCCGGGCGGAGACCGCCGTGCCCCTTCCGCCTTGTTGAAGGCAGCCGCATCGTTGCCGCGGCCCTTCTGGAAATTGTAGACGGTGTTCGCGGCAACGGCCAGATCGAGAATATTGACCGGCATGATGGCGCCCTTCGTCGTAAACGGGAAGCCGAGACAATACCGGCACGCAGGGGCTGTCAACGAACCGGGGCGATTGTTATCGGGATTTGTGCTTTTGTTTTGGTTGTATTCGCCGTTCCGGTCGCGGCGGCAAAAGAAAAGGGCGCCTCGCGGCGCCCTTTCAGGTCTCTCCAAATCCCTGGGCCCATGGGCCCTTGGCGGGTGGGTCAAGGGAGGGCGGGTGCCCTTCCTTGCCTCGTTGAACCCGTTCTTCCAGATCAGACGTCCAGCAGCAGGCGGCGCGGATCCTCGATCAGCTCCTTGATGCGGACGAGGAAGGTGACCGCTTCCTTGCCGTCGATGATGCGGTGGTCGTAGGACAGCGCCAGATACATCATCGGGCGGACCTCGATCTTGCCGCCGACGACGACCGCGCGGTCCATCGTCTTGTGCATGCCGAGGATGGCCGACTGCGGCGGGTTGATGATCGGGGTCGACATCAGCGAGCCGTAGACGCCACCGTTGGAGATGGTGAAGGTGCCGCCGGTCAGCTCGTCCATCGACAGCTTGCCGTCGCGGCCCTTCTTGCCGAGGGCGGCGATGGTGCCCTCGACGCCGGCGAAGTCCAGCTTGTCGGCGTCGCGGACAACCGGAACCACCAGACCCTGCGGCGTGCCGACGGCGACGCCGATGTCATAGTAGTTCTTGTAGACGATGTCGGTGCCGTCGATCTCGGCGTTGACGGCCGGGATCTCCTTCAGGGCCTGGACGGCGGCCTTGACGAAGAAGGACATGAAGCCGAGCCGCACCTTGTGGCGCTTTTCGAAATAGTCCTTGTACTCGGCGCGCAGAGCGATCGCCGCCGACATGTCCACCTCGTTGAAGGTGGTCAGCATGGCGGCGGAGTTCTGGGCCTCCTTCAGGCGCTCGGCGATGCGCTGGCGCAGGCGGGTCATGCGGACGCGCTCTTCCTGAGCTGCCCGCGGACGGTCGCCCTGGGTGCCGGCGGCCCACACCATCTTCGGCGCCGGGGCCGGAGCGGCCGGCTTGGCGGCCGGGGCGGGGGCGGCGAGAACGTCGCCCTTGGTCACGCGGCCGTCCTTGCCCGAACCGGCGATGGACGAACCGTCGATGCCCTTCTCGTCCGCCAGCTTGCGGGCGGCCGGGCCGGAAGCGGCCAGGTTGCCCGGCGCGGCGGCGGCCGGAGCCGGGGCCGGCGCGGCGGCCGGAGCCGGAGCAGCGGCCGGGGCAGCGGCGGGGGCGGCGGCAGCCGGGGCGGGGGCCGGGCCGGGGGCCCCCCCGTTTTCAGCCCGCCGGGGGGCGGCCCCCGCCGGCCCCCCCTCCCGGGGGCCGCGCCCCGCCGC